>JALRBB010000410.1 GCA_023257915.1 Quisquiliibacterium sp.
GCCGCAGCGCCTCGTCGTTCTGAACAGGCTCGGGATGCGGCGCGGCCGGATCATCGATCAGCAGCGCCCAGCGCTCGCCCGGCGGGCGGCCCGCAGCCCATCGCATCGCCAGCGCCAGCGCGCGGGCCGGATCGGCAGCACACAACAGGGTCAGTGGCGTGGCGCCGGCGGACGGCCGATGCGCACTGGCAGGATTCACTTGCGCCAGAACGCTGGAGTCAGCACAACGAAAAAGGTCAGCAGCTCGAGCCGGCCAGCCAGCATCGCGAAGGCCATCATCCAGGTCTGCACATCGGACAGCGCCTGATAGTTGCTGGCTGGACCGTGAGCGCCGAGCCCCGGACCGAGATTGTTGACGCAGGCAACAACCACCGTGACCGCGGTGACGAAGTCCAGCCCGGTCGCCAGCATCGCGAACACTAGCACCGTGGTCGTCACGCCCCACAGGAGCATGAAGCCGAGCACCGCCAGGATCACGCGCTGCTCGATGACCTGTCCGCCAACCAGCAGCGGACGCACCGCACGCGGATGCATCAGGCGCAGCAGTTCATGGCCGGCCTGGCGAACCAGGATGATCGCGCGGATCATCTTGATGCCACCACCAGTCGATCCGGCCGACGAGCCGACCGTGGCCAGCAGCATCAGCCACATCGATGCGAACAGCGGCCATTGCGCATAGTCGTCGCTCATGAAACCGCTGGACGTGGCCAGCGACACGACGTTGAACGACGCATGCCTTAGCGACTCCTCAAAGCTCGGGTACACCCCTTGCCAGTACAGGAAGGTACCGAGCAACAGACAGCTGAACAGGATCACCGCGATGACCGAGAACGCCTCGACATCACGCCAATACACCCGCAGCGAGCGCTGACGCAGGGCCGAAAAATGCGTCGCAAAGTTCAGCACCGCGATCATCATGAACACGATCATGATGCCCTCGACCAGCGGCGATTCGAACCCCGAAATGCTTGCGTCGCGAGTCGAAAATCCGCCAAGCGCCAGCGTGGAAAACGCATGGCACACCGACTCGAACCAGGACAGCCCCGCCGCCCGCAGGCTCAGCATGCACAGCACGGTGAGGCTCGCGTACAGCAGCCAAAGGTACTTGGCGGTCTGCGCGATGCGCGGCGTCAGCTTGCCTTCCTTGATCGGACCCGGCGTCTCCGCCTTGTACAGCTGCATGCCGCCGACGCCGAGCAGCGGCAGCACCGCGACCGCCAGCACAATGATCCCCATGCCGCCGAACCACTGCAACGCATGCCGCCAGATGTTCAGAGACTGCGGCAACGAATCCAGTCCGGAGAGCACCGTCGATCCGGTGGTAGTCAGACCGGACATTGCCTCGAAAAATGCGTCGGTAAAACTCAGGTGAGGTAGTTCGGCCAGAAACGGGATCGTGGAAACCAGGGTCGCCGAGACCCAGCAGGCCACCACCAGCAGCGCGCCGTCACGCGCTTGCAGCTCGCGCCCCACGCGCCGGGTCATCGTCCACAGCAAGACGCCAACAGTGACCGCCGCGCCCGCCGCGTAGGCAAAGCCGCGATGCGCGCCGTCGCCGACCTGCAGCGACCAGCCCAAGGGCAGCGCGAACGCAAGCGAGAACAGCACCAGGAAGCCGCCCAGCACATGACCGGTGACCAGGATGCGACGCATTCGCGCGGCGGCTAAAAGAAACGCACCCCGACCTGGAACAGCTTCTCGACCTGAGGAATCGAACGCTTGTTTTCCAGGAACACGATCACATGGTCTTCGGATTCGATGACGGTGTCGTGATGCGCGATGATGACTTCGGACTCGCCGTTGCGACTATTGCGCACGATGGCGCCGATCGTCGCACCGCGCGGGAGATCAATTTCCTCGATGCGCCGGCCAACCACCTTCGACGACTTCGCATCGCCGTGCGCGATCGCCTCCAGCGCCTCGGCCGCGCCGCGTCGCAGCGAATGCACCGCGACGATGTCGCCACGCCGCACGTGCGTGAGCAACTGCCCGATCGTGGTCTGTGCTGGAACGATCGCGATGTCGATCTTGCTGTCGAGCATCAGTTCGGCGTAGGCGACGCGATTGATCAGAGCAATCACTCTCCTGGCACCCATCCGACGGGCCAGCATGCACGACATGATGTTGTTCTCATCGTCATTGGTCAGTGCAATGAACAAGTCCATCTCGCCGACGCTTTCGTCAGCGAGCAGTTCTTCGTTGGTCGAGTCGCCATTGAGCACCAGCGTGGACGACGGCAGCTGACTGGCCAGGTACTCGCAGCGGCGCTGGCTATGCTCGACCAGCTTGACCTCGTAGCGGCTACCCAGCGCGCGCGCTAGGCGCAGGCCGATATTGCCGCCGCCGGCGATCATGATCCGGCGCACCGGCTTGTCCATACGACGCAGGTCGGACAAGGCGGTGCGGATGTGCTCGGATGCAGCCAGCAGAAAGACCTCGTCACCCGCCTCGATCAGCGTGTCGCCGTCCGGCGTGATCGGACGGTCGCCACGAAAAATCGCCACGACGCGCAGATCGACGCTCGGATGGTACTGACGCAGATCGCGGATCGGATGCTGCACGAGCGGTCCGCCCGCATAGGCGCGCACCGCGATCAGGCTGACGCGCCCATCGCCAAACTGCAGCACTTGCAGCGCCTCGGGAAACTCGATCAGCTTGAAGATGTAATCGCAGACCGTCTGCTCGGGGCAGATCAGGTGATCGACGTAAAAACCGCCGGTGCCGGTGATTTCTGGATGGTCCTGGAACTCCGGCGCGCGCACCCGCGCGATCCGGGTCGGAATGTTGAACACCCGGGCAGCGAGCTGACAGGCCACCAGATTGGTCTCGTCCTTGGCCGCTGTGGCGATCAGCATGTCAGCGTCTTCGGCGCCGGCATGCTCAAGCGTGGTCGGATGCGTGCCGTTGCCGGCGACAGTACGCAAGTCGAGTCGATCCTGCAGCAGCGCGAGACGCTCCGGATCGGTGTCGACCACCGTGATGTCGTTCAGTTCGGAGACCAGGCTTGCGGCAACGGATTCGCCGACCCGGCCCGCGCCCAGGATGATGATCTTCAAGGCAGACTTTCCCGGGCAGCGCTCAGCCGCCGGACTTCCGATAAGCGCCGCGCGAAAGATCGATGCCCAGCTGCTTGAGTTTTCGGTAAAGGTGGGTGCGTTCCAGACCGGTGCGCTCGGCAACGCGAGTCATGCTGCCCTGCTCACGCGCGAGATGATGCTCGAAGTAGGCCCGCTCGAATGCGTCGCGGGCCTCGCGCAGCGGCAGATCGATCGGCAATTCGCGCAGCAACACCGACGCCGGAGCGCCCGCGCGAAGATCGGCGTCGGCCGGCTGACTCGCGAACTGCACCGAGTCTGTCTGGGTGGCACTGACGCCTGATACGAACGTGGGTGCCGCGACGGCGGCCGCCTGTGGCGCAGCCGCAACCGCGCGCGCGGCGGGTGCGTTCTTGTTGCGCGCCAGCCCCTGCTCGACCGCCTTGAGCAGCTTCTGTAACGCAATGGGTTTTTCCAGGAAGTCGAGCGCACCAATGCGCGTCGCCTCCACCGCAGTGTCAATCGTGGCGTGGCCTGACATCATGATGACCGGCATCGTCAGCTTCCCGCCGGCGGCCCACTCTTTGAGCAGCGTGACACCGTCGGTGTCGGGCATCCAGATGTCGAGCAACACCAGGTCGAGCGGGCTTTCCTCGCGCACCTTGCGCGCTTGTTGCGCACTTTCGGCGAGCAATACCGAATGCCCTTCGTCGCCGAGGATTTCCGAGAGCAACTCCCGGATGCCCACCTCGTCGTCAACCACCAAAATTTCAGCCATCGGAGCGGTCTCGATCCTTCACCACGGATTCAAGGGGTCGATTGTCCACGGATTTGGCCAATTTCGTAAATAGGATCGAGACCTGGGCCCCGAGCACCTGTCCAGCATCATCGAGCCGATTGACCAAATCGATGCGCGCACCGTGCTCATCGACGATCTTGCGAACGATCGCCAACCCGAGTCCGGTGCCTCGCGCCTTGCTGGTCACGTAAGGCTCGAAGGCCCGCGCCAGCATCGCCGGCGCAAAGCCGCTGCCGTTGTCTCGCACTCGCAGGCGCACCACATGATGGCCGTCAGCCATCTTCAGCGATGCCGTGCTGACGATGATTTCCGGGTGCTCGGTTTTTTCAGCCGCCTCAAGCGCATTCTTGAGCAGGTTGTGCACCACCTGGCGAAGTTGGGTCGCATCGCCAAGCACCGGTTCGAGCGGATGGCCCAGCTCCAGCCGGATCGCCGCATTGTTCGCGGGTGCCGAATACAGCCGCAACACGTCCTCGACCAGCTCGTTCAGGTTCAGCGGCACCAGGCGCGCCGCCGGCAGACGCGCGTAGTTGCGGAATTCATCGACCATCGCCTTGAGCGCGGCGACCTGATTGACGATGGTGCGTGAATTCTTCTCAAGCAGTTCGGCGTCAGGGCCGGTGAGCTTGTCGCGCAGCTTCAGATGGGTGCGCTCGGCAGCAAGCTGGATCGGCGTCAGGGGATTGGTGATCTCGTGCGCGAGCCGGCGTGCCACCTCCGCCCAGGCGACCGCCCTTTGCGCCGAGATGACCGCACTGATGTCATCGAACACGATCACATAGCCGGCCCGGCTTTCACTCAAGGTCGAGCCGCGCGCAAGCAGCGTCTGCTCGGTCTGCGCAGGCACCGAGCCTGCGGCCGGCTCATCGGCTCGCGATGCGCGCGTCAGCACATACTGACGCTGCCAGCTGCCGGAGCCGGCTGCCGCCTGTTCGACGAAGGCGGCACGGATCTCGTCGGCCAGCGCCCCGACGCGTGGCAACTGCGCAAGTTCGTCGCCAAAATGCACGGCCAGTTCCGCGCCGAGGATGCGGTCCGCGCCGGGATTGGCCAGCATTAAGCGCCACTGGGCATCGAGCACCATCACCCCGGCATCCAGGTTGATCAGCACGCTTTGGAGTTGCGCATGCGCGCTCTCGAGCTCGCGCTGATTGCGATCGACCAGTGCTCGCGCATCCTGCAGCTGCCGGGTCATTTCATTGAACGACCGGGTCAGCACGCCAAGCTCGTCGCGGCCGGTGTAGTCCTTGACCTGCCTGAAGTTGCCCTCGGCGACCGAGCGGGTCGCCGCTGCCAGTTCGGCCAGCGGACCAACCAGCCAGCCGGCCAGCAGAAATGCGCCGGCGACCGCCGCAAACAGCGTCAGCAGGAAAGTCAGCGTCAACGTCGTGCGAAAGATCCGCTTCAGACCGGCACGCGCCAGCGATAGCTCCTGGAAGTCGCGATACCCCTGCTGGACTGCATCCGCGTTGTCCTCCAGTGCAGTGGGCACCGCCTGGACCAACTGCAGAAAGCGAGTCTCTTCGAGCAGCTGCCCCGGCGCATCGATCGCTGTAATCACCCGCATCTGCAGCGTGTTCGAACCACTGCCCGTCCCGATGCCCTCGACGCGCGCGTAATGGCGGGTCAGACGCGCCTGGCGCAGCGCTTCGGAGGGCGGCAGCTCCGGCAGCAGCTGCGTCAGGCGGCTGGAGCTGGCGGCCACCACGCGGCCGCCTCCGGTCACGACCAGGGCGTCCGGCACCCGCAACTGTCCACGGATACGCGACAGCGCAGCGGGTAGCATCGCGGGCCCGGCATCGCCGAGTTCGGACGCCATCAGCGAGGCCTTTTGCGACAGGTCGGCCAGCTGCGCATCCAGCGAGGCGCGCGCCAGGCTCATGCCGGAATCCAGGGCCCGCTCCAGAGGCACGTCGAACCAGGATTCGATCGAACGCCCGACGAACTGCACCGCGACCACAAAGACCAGCACCACCGGCACGACGGTCATCAGGATGAACGCGCCCGCCATCCGCGCCATCAGCCTGGTGCCGAACAGGCGTCGGCGATAGCGCGCGACCAGCCGGCGAAGCAATTCGAACACCAGCACCACGATGACGCCGCCGACCGCAATCGTGATCCACAGCAACACCGGATAGTGACGCTCGAACAGGCGCGTGTTGCCACTGGCGGTGGCCAATAGGACCAGCAGCACCACTGAGATCGCGACCGACACGATCAGCGCGGCCCGCAGCACCCGCGTGATCGCGCGCCTGTCGCGATCTAGGGATTGAACGGGACGGTTTTCCATTCCGACTGCAAGGTCCAGTCGCGGCTGGTCAGCGCGCTGATCTGGAAGGGCTTGGGCAGCAGCGACGAGTCGAGTCTGAGCCGCACGCGCGCCTCGAACAGGATGCCCGGCTGCATCTTGCCAATATCCATCACCCGCCAGTTGCGCACCTGCCCCAGCGCCGCCAACGCCTGCCCAAGCGTCTCGTAAGAGCGCATCCAGTCATCGCCGGTCAGCCGGTATTCGCGGGTCAGTGCGTGATAGCTGAGCCGCAGCACGCGCTGTGTCTCGACCGCGCGGGCATCCCACCAGTACCAACGTGGTCGCAGCAGCTCGAACTCGAGGCTAAACGGCAGCGTGACGCCGCGATTGATCGCATCCTGCTGATGAGCGGCCAGTTCGACGCGAAAATCCGCCGACACAACCCAGCCGGCGCTTTCGGGTGCACGTTGCATCTGGACGGCGCCGACGCTGATGCCATCGCTGGCCCGCGCCTGCGATGACAGCCCGAGGCTGGCCGTACACACGAGGACCAGCAGCATCAGCGCCCGGATTCGGCTGGCAGTCACGGGCGTTTGGAGATCAGTGCGTAAAAGAAACCATCATGGTCACGTCGGGGTTCCGAACACGGTCTGAGTTGCCCCAGCGGGGTTTGCTGCTCGTCACCCTCCCAGTGCCAGGCCAGCGGTTCACGCAGCGCATCGGGATGGGTAGACAAAAAGCCGCTGACGACCCGTTCCCCCTCCGCCTGAAACACCGAGCAGGTGGCATAGAGCAATTTACCACCCGGCTCCAGCAAGGGCCAAAGCGCGGCCAGCATTTCCGACTGCTGCCGGGAAAGTGTCGCAAGATCGCGACGACGCCGCAGCCAGCGAATCTCGGGATGACGACGCACGATGCCCGACGCCGAACAGGGCGCATCGAGCAAGATGCGCTGGAACGGCTTGCCGTCCCACCAGGCCGACGGATTGGCGGCATCGGCCGCACGCAGGCTTGCGCGCAATCCGAGCCGGACGAGATTTTCGTCGACCCGCGCAAGGCGCTGCGGATCGGAATCGATCGCGGTCAACTCGCAGTCGGCCAGTTCAAGCAGGTGGGTGGTCTTGCCGCCCGGCGCGGCGCAGGCATCGAGCACTCGCATGCCATCGCCAACTTGCAGCAGCGGCGCCGCAAGCTGCGCGGCCAGATCCTGCACGCTGATCAGCCCATCGGCAAAGCCCGGTAAGCGTGCGACATCACATGGCGCGTCAAGCCGGATCGCCTGCGGACCGAGCACCACACCGTTCATGTTCACCTGCGCCAAAAGACGCAAGTAAGTATTCACATCAACGCGGCGTTGATTGACCCGTAGCGTCATCGGCGGGGGCAGATTGTCGGCCTCAAGAATCTGCGCCCAGTGCTGTGGATGATCCCGACGCAGCTGCTCGATCCACCAGGCAGGGTGGTTCCAGCGGCCTTCGGGGGTGGCCATCGCAGCCTCGAGCAGCAGATCGCGCTCGCGCAGGAAACGCCGCAAGGTGGCGTTCAGGAAGGGCGCGCCGGGGCGCATCACCGGCTGGGAACGGGCTGCCTCGACCGCCTGATCGACGATCACCGCCTCATGACGGCGTCCGGGCTCGAGCAACTGAGCCAACACCACCAGTTGCAAGGCCGCCAGCGCAGGGGCCGGGGGGCGCGCGTTGAGCCGCGTGGCGATCGCCTCGCAACTGCCGAGCTTGCGAACCGCGTGATACGCGAACTCCTGCATCGCGCCGCGCGATACAGCCGGCAACTGCTGGGCCTTCTCGGCTGCTGCCAGTGCGGGCGGAAGCAGATGGCCGGCGCGAACCTGCGCGAGTGCCGCGGACGCCGCGAGCAACTCCCGCGCCAGCGGGGCACGCAAGCCCCCCGCAGGCGGGGCGCCGGCCGCGTCGGTCATCGACCGCCGATCGACATCGCCATCAGCCGACGGATCCGCTCCTCGGTGGCCGGGTGGGTGGAGAACAGGCCTCGCAGCCCACCGCCCGACAGCGGATTGACGATCATCATCTGCGCGGTTTCAGGATGTCGCTCGGTGGCGTCGAGCGGAATGCCCTGCGCGTAGCGCTGGATCTTGTCGAGCGCCGAGGCCAGTGCATGCGGATCGCCGGAGATCTCGGCGCCGCCGCGATCCGCCTCGAACTCGCGCGCGCGGGAAATGGCCATCTGGATCAGTGCGCCCGCGATCGGTGCAAGCAAAGCCACCAGGATGCCGGCGATCGGATTGGCCGGACGGCCCTCGGAATCGCGCCCGCCGAACAGCAGCGCAAAATTGGCCAGCGCCGAGATCGCACCAGCCATCGTGGCAGAGATCGTCGAGATCAGAATGTCGCGATGTTTGACGTGCGCCAGTTCATGGGCCATCACCCCGCGCAGCTCGCGCGCTGACAACACTCGCAGGATGCCGGTGGTGGCGGCGACCGCTGCATGCTCCGGATTGCGGCCGGTGGCAAATGCGTTCGGTGCCTCCTCTTCGATCAGGTAGACACGCGGCATCGGCAGCTGCGCCCGCTCGGCGAGCTCTCGCACCATGCCGTAGAACTGCGGCGCGCTGGTTTCGTCGACCTCCTGCGCGTTGTACATGCGCAGCACCATCTTGTCGGAAAACCAGTAGGCAAAGAAGTTGGACAGCAGCGCGAAACCGAGCGCCAGCAACATGCCCGACTTGCCGCCCATCGCCGCGCCGAGGACACCGAACAATGCGGTGATCGCCGCCATCAGCATCGCCGTCTTCATCCAGTTGAACATCGCTCGCCTCCGGGTTGGACCAGGCCGGCCGGTGCCGCCTGGTCAATACTTGATATGGTTGCTGCCTGTGTCGCGTTCAAGACCCGGACATTTCATCCGGGCGGCCTGTCAGCCGCCGGATCAGGCGGCGACAGGAAGCGTTCGCCGGCCTGGATCGCAAAACCGCGCAGGAAATCAGCCAGTGCGAGCCGACGCCCGCCCGGCTTTTGCAGCTCCAGCAAGGACAGCACCCCCTGCCCGCAGGCGACCAGCAGGCCGTCATCGCCGGCCTGCAGCACCGTGCCCGGCTGGGCGCCAGCGCTCGGCAGCGCAAGCGCCCGGGCGCGCCACAGCTTGATCGGCTCAGCGATGCGCGCCATGCGCAGTTGCGTGCCTGGAAACGGGTCGAAGGCACGCACCTTGTCGGCCAGCCGGTCTGCCGGCAAGCCCCAGTCGAGCATGGTCTCCGATTTCGTGATCTTGGCTGCGTAGGTGACGCCCTGCGTGGGCTGCGCCACCGGCTTTAGGGTCCCGGCCTGCAGTGCCTCTAGGGCCTCGACGATCATCGCGGCGCCGAGCTCGGCAAGACGATCATGCAGGCTGGCGGCCGACTCTTGCGGACCGATCGGCAACTCGCGGGCGCTGAGCATCGGCCCGGTGTCCAGACCTTCGTCCATTTGCATGATCGTGATGCCGCTGGTCCGGTCGCCAGCCTCGATCGCCCGCTGGATCGGCGCTGCGCCGCGCCAGCGCGGCAGCAGCGATGCATGGATGTTGATGCAGCCATGACGCGCGGCGCGCAAAACCTCGGTCGGCAGAATCAAACCATAGGCGGCCACGATGATCGCGTCGGCGTCAACTGCAGCGATCTGGGCCTGCACCTCGGGATCGCGAAGCGTGCGCGGCTGCAGCACCGGCACCCCGGCCTGCAACGCACGCTTTTTGACCGGACTGGCCTGCAGTTTCTGGCCGCGCCCGGCCGGCTGATCGGCGCGCGTCAGCACGAGTTCGAGCTGATGCCCGGCCTCAAGCAGCGATGAGAGGGCGCGCTCGGCGAACTCCGGCGTGCCTGCGAAGATCAGTCTCAGGCGGCCTCGCGATCGCTCTTGAGCATCTTGGTGCGAATGCGGGTTTGCTTGAGTCGCGATAGGTACTGCACGAACACCCGTCCGTTCAGATGGTCGATTTCATGCTGCAGGCAGACCGCAAGCAAGCCGTCGGCCTGCAGCTCGAAGGGCTTGCCGTGCTCATCCAAGGCGCGCACGCGCACCGAGGCCGGACGCTCCACCTCTTCGTAGATGCCGGGAACCGACAGGCAGCCTTCTTCGTAGACCCGTTTCTCGCCACCGGAGTCGAGGATTTCCGGATTGATGAACACCTTG
>JALRBB010000429.1 GCA_023257915.1 Quisquiliibacterium sp.
GATCATGGGGGATCTGGTCGGCCTGTCGGTGGGCTCCCTGTTCATGGGGGCAGTAGTCCCGGGCTTGCTGCTGAGCGTGTTGTACGTGGTCTACATCATCGTGCTGGCGAAGCTCAAGCCCTCGGTTGCACCGTCGCTTAGCGCGGATGACGCTCCGGCGAATAAGACCGAACTGTTCAAGATGGTGTTCCGCAGCTTTGTGCCGCCAGCCTTCCTGATCGGTCTGGTGCTTGGCTCGATCTTCGCTGGCTGGGCCACGCCGACCGAAGCGTCTGGTGTTGGAGCGCTTGGCGCGATCATTCTGGCCTGGGCTAACAAGCAGTTGAACATGCAGGTGTTCAAGGAAGTGATGCAGTCGTCGGCACTGACCAATGCGATGGTGTTCTTCATCATTTTCGGCGCGACGATGTTCTCGTATGTGTTCAGGGCGCTGGGCGGCGACGATGTCGTCGTCGAGATCCTGAATGCGATGGGCATCAATACCGGCTGGGAAGTAATGTTCTTCGTGATGACGCTGGTGTTCATCATGGGGTTCTTCTTCGACTGGATCGAGATCTGCCTCGTGGTCATCCCGGTGTTCGGTCCGATCATCGGCAAGCTGGATTTCGGTCCCGAGTTGGGGCAGGGGCAGCCGGTATTGCTGTGGTTCTCGATCCTGCTCGCAACCAACATGCAGTCGGCATTCCTGACGCCGCCGTTCGGGTTTGCTCTGTTCTACATGAAGGGGACGGTACCGAAGACCATCACGATGATGCATATCTATCGCGGCATCATTCCGTTCGTGCTGATCCAGCTCGGCGCGGTTGCAGCCTGCATGATCTGGCCGGATGTGGTGCTGTACCTGCCGCGCTCTATGGGCTTGCTCGACTGACGCTAGTGAGCGACGCCTCGCGCGTCGACTCTTGTGCCGTGCAAAAATGGCCCCTTCGGGGGCCATTTGCGCTTGCGTTGGGCTGAAATATAGGATTTGATTGCAGCATGCCGCCTACCCTCGAGGGAAAACTCGTTGTTGCGATTTCTTCACGGGCCATCTTCGATTTCGAGGAGGAAAACCGTGTATTCGAGCGCGATGACGATGCGACCTACATGGCACTGCAGCAGCAGCGGCTCGATCTTCCCGCGCCGCCGGGCGTCGCATTTGCGCTGGTGAAAAAGCTGTTGCGTTTCGATGCGCCAGACACACCCGAGGCGCAGCGGCGGGTGGAGGTCGTCGTGCTATCGCGCAATGATCCGGGTAGCGGACTGCGGGTTTTTCGTTCGGCACGTCAGTCCGGCTTGCGACTGGAACGCGGTGTGTTCACCCGCGGACGGACGCCCTGGCCTTATCTGAGTCCGCTGAATGCGAACTTGTTCCTGTCGGCCAATCTCGACGATGTACGCGCAGCGTTGGCGGCAGGGTTTCCGGCCGCCCGTGTCTTCCCGGAGTCGGTTCGCGCGTCACAGGCGCACCCGGACGAGATCCGGGTTGCCTTCGACGGGGACGCGGTTCTGTTTTCCGATGAATCGGAACGGGTCTTCCAGCGCCGCGGGCTGGATGCCTTTCAGCAGCATGAAGACGAGCATGTTGCCAGGCCTTTACCACCCGGGCCGTTCAAGCCCTTGCTCGAAGCATTGCACAGACTGCACGCCAGCGGCGGCACCGGCGGGATGCGGGTGCGCACCGCGCTGGTTACCGCGCGTAGCGCCCCGGCGCATGAGCGCGCGATTCGCACCTTGATGCAATGGGGTGTCGAGGTCGATGAGGCGATGTTTCTCGGCGGGTTGCCGAAAGGGCCTTTTCTCAGGCAGTTCGAGCCGGACTTTTATTTCGATGATCAGACCGGTCATTGCGAATCGGCCGCGTTAGTCGGTCCCACCGGTCATGTCGTGGCCGGAATTGCGAACGATCAGGATCGCTGACGTCGTCTTGCTGGCGCTTGGATGATCGAGCGGGGGAGGTGTCGCTAGTGACGCTGCCCCCAGGCAGTCAGATGGCTTCGATCGAATGTGGATCAGGGTGCGCAACAAATTGCGCAAAATCCTCGGCAATCCGTGCACACTCGCCAATCGCTTGACGCCAGTCGCGCAAACGCCGGTCGTGATCGACGCCGTAACGATGAAAGTCCATCCGGTCCGGAAGCTTGCGGTTCGGCAGCCGTTCTAGCAGTTCCTCAGAAGGAACCACCAGCAGCACATTGTCCAGCCAGCCTTTGCCCGTCGGACCGATTCCGTGCCTGCGCCAGGGCAGGTACTTGTCCAGCCAACCCGCGGTCAGCTGCGGTGCAAAGTGCGGGAACAGCACCAACCCGTCGAGCGCGCTCCATCGCCAGTACAGGTGGTAATCGATCAAACCGCCGTCCCAGTAACAGCCGGCTGGTGCCCCCTGAATGTTGCAAACCGGATTCGCGATCAAGGGGATGCTGCCAGACGCGAGCAGGGCGTCTTCGAGGTTGGAGGCTTTCAGCGGAATGTGAAGCGACTCGAAGCGGTCATCGGTCAGCGTATCGAACGCTCGATCTGCCTCTTCCTTGGTGAACAGCACCCGTTGCAGATGTTTGGCGAGGCGAGGCCGACTGAACACGTTCGATAGCGCTGCCAGCCCAAAGCTCTTGCGTGGACTGCGTAGCGAGCGTCCGGACCGTTCCCTGGCCGTGATCACCTGCAGGTCCATGCCCGGGGCTTGTAGTTGCAGGAACGCGGTGGCGTTACCTCCGATCACTTCCCTCACGATTTGTCGGCAGGTCGCCGAGATTTCGTCGCGCTCGGGAAGCGCGCGGTAACGCTGCAGTTCAAGGTAAGCCTGCAGCAGCCGGTCAAGTGCTGGCACGGGGCTGCTCTGGCTGGCAGCCGCCATCCGCCATGCTCCGATCGAGGCACCGGCCAGCAGCAGCGGCGAGCTGCGAACGCTACTGGCAAGAAACTCACCGAACAGCCAGCGATCAAAGGGGATCAGCGCAAGACCTTTCGGGCCGCCTGCCGCCGCAGCGATCGCCCGCAGGTCGGATGCCTGCAGGCCATGCGCGGCGACATGCTTGCGGGCACGCGGCCCGCCCAGGATGCGGATCGCGCTCACCGGGAGGCCGCAGGCCCGGGTTGGTCGCCTTCGTGCTGCGGTCGTGGTTCGCGGGGGCGGGTGTGAAGCTTGAGCATGGCGGCTTCCATTCGTCCTGCCAGGCAGTCGGGGATGATCGCCATCGAGCGTTGAAGCTCCGTTTCGATCAGTTGCAGCTCTTCCCGGCGCGGTGGGTGAAGCACGAAGTCGTGTACCGCCTGGTCCAGGTTCAGTGTGCGCGGATGCCCGATGCCCAGCCGCAGTCGCCAGAACATTGGCGAGCCCAGGGCTGCCTGGATGTCTTTCAGACCGTTATGCCCTGCATGGCCGCCGCCGAGTTTCATCTTCGATTGGCCGGGTAGCAGGTCGAGTTCGTCATGAACAATCAGAATTTCAGCAGGCGCGATCCGGTAGAAGTTGGCCAGCGCGGCCACCGCGCGCCCAGAACGGTTCATGAAGGTGCCGGGTTTGAGCAGCCAGCATTGCGCGCCATGCAGCGAAGCTTTGGCGACATCGCCGTGGAATTTCGACTCGCGCGACGGCCAAGCCCCTGCCTGGCGAGCCAGAGCGTCGACGAACCAGAATCCGGCGTTGTGACGGGTGTGCTCGTATTCCGGGCCGATGTTGCCCAGTCCGGCGATCAGACGAATGGCTGTCATGGCGGTCAGTCGCTTGTAGGCTGCTGTCTTCGTCCGCTCCTCGCGACGAATACCTTGTGCCTAAGTGTGGAGGGAAATCAAAAGGCCCGCCAGGGCGGGCCTTTTCCCAACCAGCCCGCCAGGGCGGGCCTCAGGAGCGTTACTTCTTGGCCGGTTCGGCTGCGGCAGCCGGAGCTTCCTCGTCGCCGCCGCCACCAGGCTTGGTCACGGTGACCACAACCGGGTCCTCGCGGCCATGCAGCACCGGCTTGACGCCCTCGGGCATCGGCACCTGGCTGACGTGGATCACCTGGCCGATCGAGACTGCGGACAAATCGACTTCGATGAACTCCGGCAGGTTGGCCGGCAGGCAGCTGATCTCGATTTCATTGAGCACGTGGCTGACGATCGCACCGCCGAGCTTGACTGCGGGGGAGACCTCCGCATTCATGAAGTGGACCGGGACCTTCATCGTGATCACGTGATCCGCATCAACCCGCTGGAAGTCGATATGCATTACCTGCTGCTTGTACGGATGCCACTGCACGGCGCGCAACAGAACGCGCTCGGCGCTTCCGTCCAGGTCCATTTCGAGAATCGACGAGTGGAAACTTTCGACGCGCAGCGCGTGATACAGCGAGTTGTGATCGACCTCGATTGCAGCGGGCTGACCCTGACCACCGTAGATGATTCCCGGCACCTTGCCGGCACGACGCAGACGGCGGCTCGCACCCGTTCCCTGCAGATTTCGTTTGTTGGCAACGACTTTCATCGTTTTTCTCCTTGCTGTTCCCTGCGTCCGCGACCAGACAGTCAGGGGTTAAAAAGCCGCATTCCACCCGGAATACGGCGGCTGAAAACTATGTTTTGTGGTGAATCAGTCTACGAACAGCGACGAAACCGAATCGGCGCGGTTGATTCGCAGAATGGTCTCGGCAAACAGCTGGGCGCAGCTCAGTACCCGGATGTTGGTCGAGGCGCGCGCATCTTTTGGCAGCGGGATCGTGTCGGTGACAACCAGTTCGTCCAGCGGCGAGTTGGCAATACGATCAACCGCGCCACCGGACAGCACCGGATGGGTACAGTAGGCCAACACGCGCTTTGCGCCATGCTCCTTCAGGGCCCCGGCTGCCTTGACCAGCGTGTTCGCAGTGTCGACGATGTCATCCATGATCACGCAGGTGCGGTCGTTGACATCGCCGATGATATTCATGACTTCGGCCACGTTCGCCTTCGGGCGACGCTTGTCGATGATCGCCAGGTCGACCCCGAGTCGTTTGGCGAGCGCGCGGGCGCGCACCACGCCGCCCACATCAGGGGACACGATGATCAGATCCTCGAAGCTTTGTTTGTGCACGTCGGCCAGCAGCAGCGGCGACGCGTAGATATTGTCGACCGGGATGTCGAAAAAGCCCTGGATCTGGTCGGCGTGCAGGTCCATCGTCAACACGCGATCCACGCCGGCAACCTGCAACATGTTCGCGACCACCTTGGCGCTGATCGCCACTCGGGTCGAGCGCACTCGGCGATCCTGCCGCGCATAGCCAAAATAAGGCAACGCCGCGGTGATACGTCCAGCCGACGCGCGTTTGAGCGCATCGACCATGACCAGCACTTCCATCAAGTGATCGTTCGTCGGGGCGCAGGTGGACTGCAGCACGAAAACCTCCTTGCCGCGGACGTTCTCCATGATCTCGACCATCACTTCGCCGTCGGAGAACCGCCCGACGGTAGCCTTGCCGAGAGGGATGTGTAGATGCGAGGCGACGTCAGCCGCTAGCTTGGGGTTGGCATTTCCGGTGAAGATCATCAGACCTTCGGGGGACAAGCCTTCTACGGAGCGGCGGGATGCCTGCTGCATCGTGATTTCCAGTCGGGGCAGGATGGCGAACAGAACAGGGTTGGTGGCTGGGGAGGAAGGACTCGAACCCTC
>JALRBB010000460.1 GCA_023257915.1 Quisquiliibacterium sp.
ACGACGATCTGCAACAAGCCTTCAGCGCTTTCGGTCAAGTCACCAGCGCCAAGGTCATGATGGAGCGCGACACTGGCCGCTCCAAGGGTTTTGGTTTTGTCGAGATGGGCAGCGACGCCGAAGCGCAAGCCGCCATCGAAGGCATGCACAACCAGGCACTGGGCGGCCGCAATGTGGTCGTCAACGAAGCACGTCCCATGGAACCGCGTCCCCCGCGCAGCGGTGGCGGCGGCTTCGGCGGCCCCCGCGGTGGTGGTGGCGGCTACGGCGGTGGCGGTGGTGGCTACGGTGGCGGTCGCGAAAGCAGTGGTCGCGACGGTGACGGTGGTCCGCGTCGTCCGCGTCAGTACGGCTAAGATATTGACCGGCCTTGCCAAAACGGCAAGGCAAAGTCAGCCCGGAATGCCGGCTTCATGCCGGCATTTTCTTTGGGCCAGCCGAAGGGCGAATCAGGTGTCGAATCGCTGATCCCGCGACGCCGGTACCGCGATCAGGGGCAGTTCACGCTCCCGGCTGTCCATCTTGCGGCTGCCTGCCAGTTGCGGCCGGATTCAGAACATAGGAGAACACTGCATGACGAGTACCGTAGGAGTGATCGGCGTCGGAGCGATGGGGATGGGAATCCTGCGTAGTGCATTACGCGGCGGCTTCGAGGCGATCGCACGCGATATCGACCCGGCGCGCGAAGAGATTGCACGTGCCAGTGGCGCGCGGGTTGCCAGTTCGGCTGGCGATCTCGGTGCACAGGCGGATGCGATCTTCGTGGTCGTCATCGATTCAAAGCAGATCGAACAGGTGCTGTCCGGACCCGACGGCCTGTTGCAGGCGATCGGTCCGTGCAAGGTGGTGCTGTTCGACAGCACGATCGCGCCAACCGATGCGGCCGCTTTTGCCGCGCGAGTCGAGCAGACTGGCGCGATGGCGATTGATGCGCCGATCTCAGGCGGTCCTGCACGCGCCGAGGCCGGAACGATGAGCATGATGCTGGCCGCCAGCGGCGCGGCGCTCGAGCGCGTTGCGGATGTTCTCGAGGCGGTATCCGACAAGCGATTCCTGATCGGCAACCGACATGGCGATGCGATGCGCGCCAAGCTTGTCAACAATCTGATGGCTGGGATCAACCTGATGGCCGGTGCCGAGGCAATCGCATTGGCCGAGCGTCTTGGGCTCGATCCCAAAGCGATGTTCGATCTGATCGCAGTCAGCTCCGGCCAGAGCTGGATGTTCGAAGACCGGATGTCGCGCGCGCTGGCAGGCGACTACGCGCCGCGAGCAGCCACTCCGGTGCTGACCAAGGATGTGCGGCTTGCCAACGAGGCCGCCCGTGAACTCGGCATCGAACTGCCGCTCGGTTCGCTGGTGCACCAGCAGATGCAGGCAACCTGCGACGGTGGCTGGCAGCAGGAGGACGATGCTGCGGTTCTCAAGCTGTATCGCCGCCTGTTCGCAAGCTGAGAGCTACCAGCAGGCCGCGGCACAGCGCGGTCTGCTGGTTCACATACCGGCGTAGTTCGGACCGCCACCACCTTCAGGTGTGACCCAGACGATGTTCTGGGTCGGGTCCTTGATGTCGCAGGTCTTGCAGTGCACGCAGTTCTGCGCATTGATCTGCAGCCGCTGGCCACCGTCATCGCTGTCGACGTACTCGTACACGCCGGCCGGGCAGTAGCGTTGCTCCGGGCCTGCGTAGCGCGCGAGGTTCGTGTTGACCGGCACCGATGCATCCTTGAGCGTCAGATGGATCGGCTGATTCTCCTCGTGGTTCGTGCTGGAGATGAACACCGACGACAGACGGTCAAAGGTGAGCTTTCCGTCAGGCTTCGGATACTCGATCGGCGTGCATTCGGAAGCCGGGCGCAGGCATTCATGGTCGGTGTGCGTGACATGCATCGTCCACGGAGCCTTGCCACGGAACAGCACCTGATCGATGCCGACCAGTAGCGTGCCCATCCACAAGCCCTTGCTCATCTGCGCTTTGAAGTTGCGCGCACGGTGCAACTCGTCGTGCAACCAGGACTCGCGGAACTTTTGCCGATAGGTGGCCAGCAGGTCAGACGTGCGACCCGCACCGACCGCCTCAAACGCCGCCTCGGCGGCCAGCATGCCGGTCTTGATGGCTGCGTGACTGCCTTTGATGCGTGATGCGTTCAGAAAACCCGCATCGCAACCAACCAGTGCGCCGCCCGGAAACACGGTGTCGGGCAGCGCGTTTAGGCCGCCTGCGGTAATGGCACGGGCACCGTAGGCGATGCGCTTGCCGCCTTCAAAGAAGCTGCGGATCTGCGGATGCGTTTTGTAGCGCTGAAACTCTTCGTAGGGCGACAAGTACGGGTTGCTGTACGACAGGCCGACGACGTAGCCGACCGCCACCTGGTTGTTGTCCAGGTGGTACAAAAATGAGCCGCCATAGGTTTTGCTGTCCAGCGGCCAGCCCGCGGTGTGCACCACCAGCCCCGGCTGATGTTTGGCCGGGTCGATCTCCCAGAGCTCCTTCAAGCCGATCCCGTAGCTTTGCGGATCGCGCCCCTTGTCCAGGCCAAAGCGGGCGATCAGCTGCTTGCCAAGGTGGCCACGCGCGCCTTCGGCGAACAGCGTGTACTTGGCGTGCAATTCCATGCCAGGCTGGAAGTTGTCGGTAGGCTCCCCGTCGCGACCGACTCCCATGTTGCCGGTGGCAACGCCCTTGACCGAACCGTCCTCGTTGAACAGGATCTCCGAGGCCGCAAAGCCCGGATAGATTTCCACCCCGAGTGCCTCGGCCTGCTGGCCCAGCCAGCGCACCACGTTGCCCAGGCTGATCACGTAATTGCCATGGTTCTTGAAGCAGGCGGGCAGCATCCAGTCGGGAATTCGCGTCGCGCCGGTTTTATTCAGGATCAGGAAGCGGTCCTCGCTGACCGGTGTGTTCAACGGAGCGCCTTGCTCCTTCCAGTCGGGAAACAGCTCATTGATCGCGATCGGATCCATCACCGCACCGGACAGGATGTGCGCGCCAACCTCGGATCCTTTTTCGAGCACGCACACGCCGATCTCGCTGCCTTGTTCGGCCGCCAGTTGCTTGAGCCGGATCGCCGCCGACAGGCCCGCAGGGCCTGCGCCAACGATCACGACGTCGTATTCCATCGCATCGCGCTCTACTTGCATTGCTCGTTTCCTTTTTTCTCGGGCATGCGGATTTTCCTTGAAAGCCGCCCTGGCGCGCAAACCGTGTCGAGCGGATTCGGTATGCGATCATCCAAACCTCGACTGGATAACGACGCAATAGGGAATCAAAGAAGATGGCAACGACCTTCGGACTCGACGGCAAGGTGGCGCTGGTCACCGGAGCTTCCAGCGGACTTGGCAAACGCTTTGCGCGCGTGCTGGCGTCCAACGGTGCCCGTGTGGTGCTGGCCGCCCGCCGCATCGAGCGGCTTGAGCAATTGCGCGCCGAGATCGTCGCCGAGGGCGGCAATGCCGAGGTGGTTGCTCTGGACGTGACCGATCCGGCCTCGATTGCCGCGGCGGTCGAGCAGGCCGAGGCCAAGGCAGGTCCGATCGACATCCTGGTCAACAATTCGGGCGTGAGCACCACGCAGCGCCTGCTCGATGTCACGCCGGCCGACTATGACTTCGTCTTCGACACCAACACCCGTGGTTCTTTCTTCGTCGCCCAGGAAGTGGCCAGGCGGATGGTCGCCCGATCCAAGTCCGCGCAAGGCCAAGGGCTCGAGCGTCAGGCGCGGATCGTCAATATCGCGTCGATGGCCGGCCTGAAAGTGCTGTCGCAGATCGGCATTTATTGCATGAGCAAGGCCGCAGTGGTTCAGATGACCAAGGCGATGGCACTGGAATGGGGGCGCTTTAACATTAACGTCAACGCGATTTGCCCCGGCTACATCGAGACCGAGATCAATTCGGAGCACTGGCAGACCGAGGCGGGCCAGCGCCTGATCAACCTGATGCCGCGCAAGCGCGTTGGCAAACCGGAGGATCTGGACGGAGTGCTGCTGCTGCTTGCACATGATCAGTCGCGCTTTATCAATGGCGCGGTGATCGCCGCGGACGACGGCTTCGGGATCTGAGATGACCGGCGGTGGCGGACAGGCGAAGCGCA
>JALRBB010000507.1 GCA_023257915.1 Quisquiliibacterium sp.
GGTCAGCCGCCAGCCCGCCCACACCGCAAGGGTCGAACTGAACGCGCAGGCGATCATCACCGGCATGTACGAACCAAAATGATCGAACGCGGCACCCGCGGCGACCGGACCGGCGAGATTGCCTACCGCCGCCGCCGAGTACTGGATTCCGATCACCCCAGAGACTGCGCGTCCGCCGAACAAGTCCATACAGATCGGCGGCAGCAAAGCGACAATGCCGCCGTAGCAAAGGCCAAAGCTCAGCGCGAACAGCGCCATCAGCCCAAAGCCGGGCGCGGCCCACCAGAGCAGGTAAGTGGCTGCCAGCAAGGCCTCCATGATCACCAGGGTGCGCAAGCGGCCGATCCGGTCGGCAAGGCCAGAGATTCCGAAGCGTCCGACCAGGCTGCCAATTCCGATCAGGCCGACCAGAGAAACCGCCTTGGCTGCGGGGATGCCAAGGTCCTGCGCATGCACGGCGACATGCGCAAACGGTGTGAACATCGTCGGCGCACAGGCGAAGATCGACAGGTAAAGCCACCAGAAGCGGCGACTGGCCAGCGCCTCGCGCAGGCTCATTCCTGACAGCGCCGAGTGAGCGGCATTGCGCGATGCATCCGTTGGCGGGCCGCCGTCGGGCCCGAGGCCGCGGCGCGCCGGATTCTTTTCCATCAGCGACGCGGCGGCCAGACCCAGCAGCGCCACGCCAACCGCCATTGCCCGCATGCCGGTTCGCCAGTCGGTGGCTGCGATCACCGCGGCGGCCGCCACCGGCACCAGCAATGTGCCGGCGCCAATACCCGAACTGGCGATTCCGGAAGCCAGTCCGCGGCGACGCACGAACCAGGGAAGGACGGCGCCCATCGCCGGGGTGTAGACCAGTCCGACGCCCAAGCCGATCCCGACACCATAGGCCAGGTACACCACCGCCAGGCTTTCGGCGAAGCTTGCGGCAAACAGACCCACGGCGAGCACGATCATGCCGGCGGTGCAGGTGGCGCGCGGGCCGACACGATCGGAAAGCGCGCCCGCCGGTGCACCGAGTACAAAGTAGAGCAGGCCCGACAGGCCGAACACCAGCGCGACATCCGCACGCTGCGCCGAAAACTCCTGCGTGAATGATTCAAAGAACGCGGCGAACGAGTAGGCGCTGCCGAAGATCACCAGCATGCAGGCGAAGGCGGCGCCGACGACGATCCAGCCATAAAAGGGTCTTGCAGCCACGCGGATCGTCCCGGCAATGAATGGTGCTTGGATGGTACGAAGCCCCGGGGCGCGGCGTCAAACCGGATCCGCCGGTTACACTGCATCCGCTGGAAAATCCCGTCCGCCTGCCAGCCAAGGACTGGGCTGTTTCACCACAGGAGAGAACCCGGATGCGCGTCTTTCAGATTGAAAATGAATGGGGCTTCGATAATTTGCGACTGTCCACGCGGCCCGACCCGAGTCCGGGCCCGGGTCAGGTGTTGGTGCGAACCAAAGCTTCATCGGTCAACTTTCGCGACCTGGTGGTGCCTGAGCGTGGCTATGGCAGCTTTACTGGCAACCTGCCGCTGATTCCGCTGTCAGACGGTGTCGGCGAGGTTGTGCAGGTTGGCGCTGGCGTCAGCCGCGTGTCGGTTGGCGACCGGGTCTGCCCGTTGTTCTTTCAAGACTGGATTTCCGGCGAGCCGGACCTGGCAAGGCTGACCGCTTCACTGGGCGGGCCGATTGACGGCACGATGGCCGAGTTCATGTGCCTGTCGGAGCAGGGCGTCTCGAAGGTTCCGTCCTATCTGAGCGACGAACAGGCGGCTTGCCTGCCGTGTGCAGCGTTGACCGCCTGGTCAGCGCTGGCCGGATGCAGCACGACCCGGCCCGGTGACCGGGTTCTGGTGCAGGGCTCGGGGGGCGTTGCATTGTTCGCGCTGCAATTCGCCAAGCTGATGGGCGCGCACGTGACCGTGATTTCGTCCAGCGATGCGAAGATCGAGCGGCTGCGTGCGATGGGCGCCGACGCGACGATCAACTATCGCGAAGTGCCGGAATGGGGGCGCGCCGCGCGCGAGATCACTGGCGGCCGCGGTTTCGATCACATCCTCGAGCTGGGCGGCGAGAAGACCTTGCCCCAGTCCTTGCGTTGTATCCGCCCGGGGGGCGTCCTGTCGATGATCGGCGTTTTGTCGGGCTCGTCGCTGTCGGCGCCGCTCGGTCAAGTCGTGACCCGCCAGGTGCGTCTGCAAGGGGTCACTGTCGGGCATCGCGACGGCTTCGAGGCCATGGTGCGAATGCTCGAGCAGCATCGGGTGGAGCCGGTGATCGACAAGGTCTTTGCGTTTGCCGAACTCAAGGAAGCGATGGGCTATCTGAAGAGTGGCGCACAGTTCGGCAAGATCTGTATCAGCCACGCAAACTGAGGCGTATTCTGCAAGGATAGGAATCGAACAAGCACAGGAGGTGATGATGAGACATCGGCACTTCGCGCGCATCGCCGTCATCGGGAGCGTACTGATGCTCGCCAGCCTGGTCACGGCAGTTTCCGTGTCAGCGCAATCAAGCGTGCCCGCGATCTTCAAGGACGCCGATCTGAAACTCGGCGAAGAACTGATTGCCCAGCACAAGTGCACCGCGTGCCATGTGCGCAAGGTCGGCGGTGACGGCAGCCAGATCTATCGGCCGCTCGGACGCATCAACACCGCGGGTTTTTTGCGCGGCATGGTCGAGCAGTGCAACACCGCGCTGAATTTGGGCATGTTTCCCGAAGACGTGACCGACGTGGCCGCTGCCCTCAACCGCGACCATTACAAGTTCAGCCAGTGAGCACACCTGGTCTCGCCTTGCGGTTGATCAGCGCCAACTGAGGCGGCTCGGTGGCTGAGCCGCTGCCTCCCCGTCGTGGCGAGATGGCGCGGCAATTTGCGCTTTTGGGCCTCACGGCTTTTGGCGGGCCCACCGCGCACCTGGCTTTTTTTCGCGAACGCTTTGTGCAGCGCTTGCGCTGGATCAGCGAAAGCCAATACGCCAGCATCGTGGCCTTGTGCCAAGTCTTGCCCGGCCCCGCCAGCAGCCAAGTTGGCCTGTTGCTCGGTTACACCT
>JALRBB010000513.1 GCA_023257915.1 Quisquiliibacterium sp.
GGGCGACATGAAGTCGAGCGAGTGGATCGCCGCCTACGAGCGCAGCAACGTGCTCGTCGGCCTGCAGTGCGGGCTGCGCGGCAAGGCGCAGATCGGCAAGGGCATGTGGGCGATGCCCGACCTGATGGCTGCGATGCTCGAGCAAAAGATCGGCCATCCGCAGGCCGGTGCGAACTGTGCCTGGGTGCCTAGCCCGACTGCGGCAACGCTGCACGCCACGCACTATCACCGGGTCGATGTGATCGAACGCCAGCGCGAAATTGCCAAGGGCGGCCATCGCGCAGAGCTCGACCATATCTTGATGGTGCCGATCGCGCAGAGCCCGGACTGGTCGGACGCGCAGATCACTGCGGAGCTCGAGAACAACGCGCAGGGCATTCTGGGTTATGTGGTGCGCTGGGTCGACCAGGGCGTCGGCTGCTCGAAGGTTCCGGACATCAACAATGTCGGACTGATGGAAGACCGCGCCACCTGCCGGATCTCGTCGCAGCACATCGCGAACTGGCTGCATCATGGCGTGGTCTCGGCCGATCGCGTGATGGAAGTGATGAAGCGGATGGCCGCGGTGGTCGACAAGCAAAACGCGGGCGATCCGCTGTACCGGCCGATGGCTCCGGGTTTCGGCGGTGTTGCGTTCAAGGCAGCCTGCGATCTGGTGTTCAAGGGTTGTGAGCAGCCGTCCGGCTACACCGAGCCGGTGCTGCATGCGCGCAGGCTGGAGCTCAAGGCTGCGGGCTGATTCCGGCTGCGACGGACCGGTGCATTAGCCGGTCCGTCAGCGTCGGCGGTCTTGCTGGCTTCGGGAGCCGTGCTGGCGCTGCTACAAAGTGATCGACGGGCATCAGTGACCGGGTCAGGCGCGCGCGCTTGAGCCTGGTGGACCGGATGCCGCCGGTCACGGGGCCGGAGATGCGGGTTCAGCTTGGGCTGCGGTTGCGAGCGGTCAACAGCATGGCCATCGTGCCTGCCAATGCGATCAGGAGCACCGACGATCCGAGCAGCACGCTTTCAAAGCCGATCGCTCCGACTAGTACCGAGCCGACCGCAACCCCGGTCGATTGGCCCGAAAACAATCCGACCGCGAAGGCGGCGATGCCGGTGCCGCGGGCATTGGGTGCCATTTGGGTCGCGTGCACCTGCAAGGTGTTGTGCATCATGAAGAAACCAAGACCGGCGAGCGCGCAGTAAAGGCTCTGGGCCGGCCACCAACTGCCGCCAATCAGCAGCATGCCGATTGCAAAACTGCTCGATCCGCCAATCAGCAGACCGCGCTCGCCGAGTTGCTGGATCAGCACCGAAGAGCTCAACGCGTAGATCATTCCGCCAACACCGAAGCCGGCGGCGGCCAGGCCGCATTGCCACAGGGGCATGTCGTAGTGCAGGTGCAGCCAGCTTGGAACGTAGGCGAATGCACCATAGACCAGCATGCCTTCGATGAAGACCACGGTGAGCAGGACACGAGCCCAGGGCACCGCCAACACGCTGCCAAATTGTCTTGCGATCACTCTGGGGGAAGGCACCGGGCCAGGCTCTGTGACGAGATCCTGCGGGGCATCCCGGGCATCACGGCGCGCGTCGAGAAACAACACCGCGGCAACGGCTGCCAGCACCACGGCCGGAAAGCCAAAGCTGAGTCGCCAGCCGATCGTGTCGGCAAGCACGCCACCGGCAACCTGGCCGAACACCACGCCGATCGTGGAACCAGTCATCAGTTTGGCCAGGACGTTCTGGCGGTTTTGATACGGCACCGAATCGCCGATCCAGGCCAAGGACAGCGGGATCAGTGCGGCACAGGCGGCACCGGTCAGGAATCGCAGCGTGATCAATTGCAACAAAGAGCCCGCAAACATGCAGGCCAGCGAGGCGATGGCCGCCGATACCGTCGCGTAGCGCACCCAGCGCAGCTTTCCGAAACGATCGCCCATCGGTCCGTGGATCAACTGGAACAGTCCATAGGCGATCGAGAACGAGGTGATCGTCTGGGCGACCTCACCCAGTGATTCACCAAGTTCTGCCGATAGCTGCGGCAGCATCGGATCACAAAGCCGAACCGAGGCCTGGCTAGCGAATGCACCACAGGACAGGGTGATCAGGGTCCGGATCTGCCGGGCGGTCAGGGTTGCAGGTGCATTCATCATCGACGGACGTGGAAATTGGGAGCAGTTCGATACTCAACGCGAAGTCTGTTCGACGTTGGGCTGAGCATCGTCCATCGGTCTGATCACACGCAGCGTTGAACGCGACTTCCTAAACGCTTCGATCGTTTAAATAATGGACTTGGTCCGGCGCGTTGTGAGCGGAGACACACGCAAGCTCGGCTTCGCTCAGGCGAATAAAACAAACCGTAGTCGGATTTATCGCCCATGAAATCATCCGGCAAATCGTCGGCCTTCAGGAAAATTCGGCTCGGGGAGGGACACCCGAGGTATTGCTCGCATCCAATGCCCCCTCAGAACGTCGACAGTGCGCTGTTACGCACATCGGTGACCAGCATGCAGCCGGGCGCATGCGTGATCACCAGCGGCACGCCGGCTGCCGCGATTGCTGCCTGTGGTGTGACGCCGCAGGCCCAGAACACCGGCATCTCGTCGTCGCGGATGCTGACCGCATCGCCGTAGTCGGGTTTGCTGATGTCGGCGATGCCGATCTGCGACGGATCGCCCAGATGAACCGGTGCTCCATGCACCGCCGGGAACCGTGATGTGATCTGGATCGCGCGGATCGCATCGGCTGCATTGAACGGACGCATCGACACCACCAGCGGACCGCTGAAGCGCCCGGCCGATGCTGCCGGCACCGAGGTGCGGTACATCGGCACATTGCAGCCTTCAGTCTGGTGACGCAATTCCAGTCCGGCTTCGATCAGCGCCTCTTCGAACGAGAATGAGCAACCGAGCGCAAATGCGACGAAATCATCACGCCAGAGTGATTCGATCTGCGTTGGCTCGTCGACCAGTTTGCCCTCGACCCAGACCCGGTAGCGCGGCAAGTCAACGCGCAGGTCGATGTTGCCGGCCAGCGTCGGCAACGCCGGGCTGCCGCGCTCGGAGATGCCAAGCACCGGACAGGGCTTCGGGTTTGCCTGGCAGAAGCGATGAAACTCGGAGGCAAACTCCGCCGGCAGAATCACCAGATTGGCTTGCACGTAACCCCGGGCCATGCCCGCAGTCGGCCCACTGTAGCCGGCACGAATCTGAGCGCGTGCCCCGATGCCGTCGTCGGTGGCGGCGGTGTCGAATCCCGGTGCGTTCATAGCAACCCCGCCGCGATCAGTGCCTGGCGAATCCGTTCGATCTCTGCTGCCGGAATCTTGACCAGCGGCGGGCGCACCACCGCCCGCGGCAGCTTGCCGAGCAGCACCAGCGCCTCCTTCATCCGGTTGTGCATGTCGACCCAGGGTTCTGCGTAGAACACCTCGGCGGTCGGCATGATCCGGTCGTGCAGCGCGCGGGCGGCTGCCAGATCGTTGGCCTGAACCGCCTCGAACAAACGGGCCTGCAGTTCGGCGATTACCGAGCCGCTGCCCGACAGCAGTCCGTTGCAACCGAGGACCAGGGAACTGAACAGCCAGGCGCTGTGCGTGGTCAGCACGTTCACAGGGCGGGGGCGTGACTGCAGCCGACGGATCTGACGATCGTGCAGCTGCGGATTCGCGCTCCAGTCCTTGATCGCACGCACCGTCGGTACCTCGTCGCAGATGCGCTCGAGCGTGGCCATCGGGTAGCCCTGGCCACCGGACGGCGGGTACTGGAAAATGATCAGCGGCAGATCGGTGGCGTCGGCAATGCGCTTGATGTGCTCGACCGCCATTTCCGGACGCTGACCGAAGGTGTAGATGCCGGACGGGAACACCAGCAGCGCTGATGCGCCGCCTTCGGTGGCCATCCTGGCAATGCGCTGGCCTTCCAGGCTGCCTTCGCAATAGACGCCGGCGACCACCGGAGTGGTGTCACCGATCTCGTCCATCGTGATCTCGAGCACCCGGCGCTGCTCGTCCAGCGTGCAGGAGGCAACCTCGGATGAATGGGCGTTCGTGGTGATCGCGGCGAGGCCCCTGACCGAGGTGACGTCGCGCAGATGCGCGCGATACGAGGCTTCGTCGATCGACAGGTCGTCATGGAAGGGCAGCAGCACCGCCGGGATGACGCCATGGGGAACGAAATCCTTGAATCTGGGCATGTCAGGCACTCCAGGAATCGGCTGGTTCGCACAGTGAGCAGGCGAGTTTGACACAGCCGTTTGCCTCGGACCAAACTGCGCCGTTTGGCGCCGACCGTGGCCCGCACCAACCAGGAGAACGCAAGATGTCCGACGAAATGAACAAGGCGCTTTATGAGAAAGGGCTCGCGATCCGTCGCGAGGTGCTCGGAGCCGAGTATGTCGACAACTCGATCAAGAACGCCACCGATTTCAACCGCAAGTTCCAGGAGATGGTCACCGAGTACTGCTGGGGAGCGGTCTGGGGACGTGAGGAACTCACCCGGCGCGAGCGCAGCATGATCAACCTGGCGATGCTGACCGCTCTGGGCCGTACGCATGAGGTTGAACTGCACGTGAAAGGTGCCTTGAACAACGGCCTGAGTGAGCAGGAGATCGCCGAGGTTCTTCTGCAGACGATGATCTACTGCGGTGTTCCGGCAGCGCTCGACAGCTTCCGTGCAGCCAAAAAAGCGATTGCAGAACATGGCGGCAAGTAAGGCATTGACGCCTCCGGCCAGGCTTGGCGTGGTCGGTCTGGGCCTGATGGGCGTGCCGATGGCGCGTAACCTGCTCAAGGCCGGCTATGCGCTCGCGGTGTATGACGTCAACGCGAAGGCGGTCGCCGATTTCGTCGCCGAGAACCCGCAGGTGCAGGCCTGCGCTGCGTTGAGCGAGCTGGCTCGGGCATGCGACGCGGTCATCACGATGCTGCCCAACGGCAAGATCGTGCGCAGCGTCGTGCTCGATGGTGCCGACAATCTCGCATCCGGCCTGGCCGCCGGCAAGATCGTCATCGACATGAGCTCGTCTTCGCCGGTCGGTACCCGCGAGCTCGGCGAGCAGCTCGCCGCGCGCGGGCTGGCGATGATCGATGCGCCGGTGTCGGGTGGAGTCAAGCGTGCGATCGACGGCACGCTGGCGATCATGATTGGCGGCGAGCCTGAGTGGATCGAGCGTTGCGAGCCGGTGCTCAAGGCGATGGGCAAGGAGCTGTTTCGCACCGGCGGATTGGGTAGCGCGCATGCGATGAAGGCACTGAACAACTTCGTGTCGGCCGCGGGCTTTGCCGCGGCGGCTGAGGCGGTACTGGCCGGGGCGCGCTTCGGGCTGGATCCGGCCACCGTGGTGTCGGTACTCAATGCGTCCACCGGCAAGAACAATTCCACCGAAAACAAGTTTCCGCAGCAGGTGCTCACGCGCAAGTTCGGCGCCGGCTTCAGCCTGGGCCTGATGGTCAAGGACCTGCGCACAGCGCTCGAGGTTGCGCAAGCCACCGGCATGCCGGCACCGATCGCCGAGGCAACGGTGCGCGAATGGGCGGCCTCCGAGGAACTGCTCGGTCCGGGGGCCGACCATACCGCAATGGTTCAGTATGTCGAACACCTGGCCGGCAGCACGATTGCTGACGGACGGGTTCAAGGAGACTGACATGAAACCCTATGAGATCTACGCGATCCGCTACGCGACCGTCGCGCGGCGCGCGCATGAGAACTTCATCGGAGGCGATCCGCACGAGACCAGCGCGACCATGGACTACTTCGTCTGGCTGGTGCGCAACGACGAGCATCAGTTCGTCGTCGACACCGGTTTCGGGCCGGAGGCCGCGCGCCGGCGCAAGCGTGATTTTCTGCGCCCACCCACCGAAGGGCTGGCGATGCTCGGCGTGGATGCTGCGCAGGTCAAGGACGTGATCCTGACGCACATGCACTATGACCACGTCGGCAACTTCGACAAGTTCCCGAACGCTCGCTTTCATCTGCAGGACCAGGAGATGTCGTTCGCAACCGGGCGTTACATGTGCTGCGGTCCGTTCTCGCACGCCTACGAAGTCGATGAGGTGGTTGGCATGGTGCGCCGGGTGTATGCGGGGCGCGTCGAGTTCCACGATGGTGATGCCGAGATTGCCCCCGGCCTGTCCCTGCATCACATCGGTGGCCACACGATGGGCTTGCAGGCGGTGCGGGTCTGGACCAGTCTGGGCTGGATGGTGCTGGCCTCGGACGCCAGCCACTATTACGCGAACATGCTCGAAGGCCGTCCGTTTCCGATCGTCATCGACGTTGCGAAGATGGTCGACGGCTGGAAAAAGCTCCACAAGCTCGCGTCGGCGCCGCAATACGTGATTCCCGGACACGACCCGCTGGTCATGCAACGCTACAAGGCGCCGGATCCGTCGATGCAGGGCATCATCGTGCGCCTGGATGCCGAACCGGCGCTTTGATCGCCGGTCACACCGTTAAGGAGATTGCTTTGGCCTTTGAAACCATCCTGTACGAGGAAGACGGCCCGATCGGCTGGCTGACGCTGAACCGTCCCGATGACGGGAACATGTTCACGCCGCTGATGTGTCACGAGATCCGCGACTGCATCAACGACATCCGACGTGAGACCCGCACCAGAGTGCTGGTCATCACCGGCGCCGGGGACAAGTTCTTTTGCATCGGCGGTCGCAAGGAGGGCATGGAGGACACGCTGCTGTATGCGGGCGTGCTGCCCACGCTGGAGATGTATGAAGCCATCGATCGGCTGCAAAAGCCGGTGATCGCGTCGGTCAATGGTTTTGCGGTCGGTGGCGGCAACGTGTTGCAGGTGGTGTGCGATCTGACCATCGCCAAGGAAGGTGCGGTGTTCCGCCAGGTCGGCCCGATGATGGGTAGTTTCGACGCCGGCTTCGGAACCTGGTATCTGGAGGACGCGATCGGCAAGAAGCGAGCCAAGGAAATGTGGTATCGCAACATTCGTTTGTCGGCCGAGCAGGCACTCGAGTGGGGGCTGATCAACAAGGTGGTTCCCGATGACAAGCTTCGCGAGGAAACGCGCCGGATGGCGCTCGAAATCGCGGATCGCGGCCCGTTCGCGCTGGCTTCGATCAAGGGCGCGTTCAATGCTCGCCACGGCGGTGTCAACGGACTGGCGCGGGTTGCGCATGACCTGCTGCTGCGTGGCTATCTTGGAACCGAGGAGTCCCATGAAATGGGGGCATCGTTCCGTGAGAAGCGCCAGCCCGACCCGGAGAAATTCGGTCACTGATCTGCGTGCGGATCCGGTCTATTCGGCCGGTCCGCGCATCCTCAGCAAATGCTCCAACACCTGGGGCGTCGCAAGTTCGAATCCATCGTGCTGCTAAGACTTTCAGACCTGCCCGCCGCGCGCGAGTACTACCGCATCGGCGCCTGGACCGACGAGACCTTCCACGCGGCACTTGAGCGGCATGCTGCGCAGCGCCCCGAAGCGCATGCCTTGCGTGACGCGCGCTTGCGCCTGACCTGGCGCGAATTGCACGACTGGGTGCAAGACTGCGCGCAGAGACTGCATCAGGCCGGGCTGCGTCGCGGCGATCGGGTCGCGCTGTGGCTGCCGTCGCGTGTCGAGGCGGTTGTCGTGTTCCTGGCATGCGCGCGCAATGGCTATGTCTGCTGCCCGTCACTGCACCAGAACTACACAGTCGATGAGATCGGCTTGCTGCTGGAGCGTTCGCGCGCACGGGCGCTGTTCTTCCAGCCGGGCTATGGTGCTGATGCGCAAACCGTTGACATCGTCGAGCGGGCCCGCAGCAGCCCGCAACTGAAGGCGCTCTATTGCGTCGGCGCGCACGACGACCGCGTCGACCGGTTCGAGCGTCCGGCGCCTGGTCAGGCCGCGGGCTGTGAGATCGCGGCGTGCGCCGATCCGGACAAGATTGTTTACCTGGCGTTCACCTCAGGGACCACCGGGACGCCCAAGGGTGTGATGCATTCCGATAACACCCTGCTGGCCAACGGTCGGGCGATGGTGCGTGACTGGCATCATGATCACCGCACGGTGTTGCTGTCGCTATCGCCGCTAAGCCATCACATCGGTACCGTCGCGATCGAGCAGCAACTGGCAGCCGGGCTCGAGCTGGTCGTCAACGATCCGTCATCCGGCATGAGTGCGATCGACTGGATCACCCACACCGGTGCCACCTATGTGATGGGGGTGCCTACGCACGCAATCGACATCCTGTCCGAGATGCGTCGTCGCGGGTTGAGCGCGCTGGGTAGCGTGCGCTTGTTCTACATGGCTGGCGCACCGATTACGACCGGCTCGAGATGGAAATCTGGACCGACGGAAGCATCCGCCCCGAGGACGCGCTGGCCTTCTCTGCCCGGATCCTTCAGGACCAGGTAGGTGTCTTCATCAACTTCGAGGAGCCGCGGGAGACGTCCGTGGCGTCCGAGGAGCAGCAGAGCGTCGAACTCAACGAGAATCTCTTCCGGAGCGTCGACGAACTCGAACTTTCGGTGCGTTCCGCAAACTGCTTGCAGAATGCGGATCTCCGCTACATCGGCGAATTGGTGCAGCGTTCGGAAGCCGAAATGCTCAAGACCAAGAACTTCGGGCGTAAGTCGCTCAACGAAATCAAGGAGCTGCTCGCCGAGATGGGCCTGTCGCTCGGGATGCGGTTGGAGAACTTCCCCCAGCGGGAGGAG
>JALRBB010000561.1 GCA_023257915.1 Quisquiliibacterium sp.
GATAACGAGATCGATGTTGCCTCGCTCAAGGACTGCCGCTGGGAAGAAATCAAACCGCAGGTGGATCATGTGATCTTCCCGGACGGCAAGCGGATCATCCTGCTGGCCCAGGGCCGACTCGTGAACCTGGGTTGCGCGACCGGGCATCCGTCTTACGTGATGAGCTCCTCGTTCGCGAATCAGACAATCGCGCAGATCGAGCTGTGGACCCACAAGGACTTTTACGAGCCCGGCAAGGTCTATGTACTGCCCAAGCACCTGGACGAGAAAGTCGCCAGACTGCAGCTGAGCAAGCTCGGTGCGATGCTGACCGAACTGACACCGGAACAAGCCGCCTACCTCGGCGTGCCCGGAGAAGGCCCGTACAAGCCGGACACCTATCGATACTGAACCGCGCAGCGGGCTGCCTGGCAGCCCGCGATCGGAAGCCATGGCAGAACTGCACATCCGCAACACCCGAACCGAGGACATCGCAGCGCTGATCGACCTGCAGCGACGCGTGTATCCGACGATCGCGCCGTGGAGCGAGGCGCGGGTTCTGCACCAGCTCGGAATCTTCCCGCAAGGACAGTTCGTCGCACTGTACGGCGAGCGGATCGTTGGCTGCGCAAGCTCGCTGGTGATCCGCTGGGACGACTGGAGCGATGAGCACACCTGGAAAGAAATCACCGCGGGTGGCACCTTCGACAACCACGATCCGGACGGCCGCACGCTGTATGGCGCCGAGGTCTTCGTCGACCCGCGGCTGCGTGGCAAGCGCGTCGGCCATCGACTGTATGAGGCACGGCGCGCGCTGTGCCGGCGCGCCAACCTGCGCCGGATCATTGCCTGCGGCCGGCTGCCAGGCTATCAACGTTACGCCGACCAGATGAGCATCGAAACCTATGCAAAAAAGGTCGTGTGGGGTGACATCAACGACCCAGTACTCGGATTCCAGCTCGCCGAGGGGTTCCGGTACTGCGGCGTCATCGAAAACTATCTCCCGGAGGATGCCGAATCGCACGGGCATGCATCGCTGATCGTCTGGCTGAATCCGCATTTCAACGAAGCCAGGTCAACCCTGGCCCGGGCGAATGACGAGGAGACGATATGAGCGTGAGAATTGCAGCCGTGCAATACCTGCTTCGATCCATCCACGACTGGGCAGGCTTCGAGAACCAGGTGCGCTTCGTGATGAAGGCTGCCGGCGACTACAAACCGCAGTTCGTGATGCTGCCCGAGATCTTTACGACCCAGCTCCTGTCGTTCATGGACACCAGCGACGTCAAGGCCGCGGTGCGGCTGATGCATGACTACACGCCGCGCTACATCGCGCTGTTTCGCGAACTCGCGCAACAGTGGAATTTCCATGTGATCGCCGGCAGCCACCCAACCCTGCGCGACGGCCAGGTCTACAACACCGCCTACCTGTTCTCGCCGAACGGAGAAGTGTTCGAGCAGGACAAGATTCACCGCACCCGCTGGGAGCGCGAGAAGTGGGACACTGCGGCCGGCAGCCAGCTGCGGCTGTTCGAGACGCCGCATGGAAAGATCGCGATCCTGGTCTGCTACGACATCGAATTTCCGGAGCTCGCCCGCCTGGTCTGCGAAGCCGGCGCCGACATCCTGTTCGTGCCGTCGTGCACCGATGACCGGCAGGGTTTCTGGCGCGTGCGGTATTGCTGCCATGCGCGCGCGATCGAAAATCAGGTCTATGTCGCCATGACCAGCACCGTGGGCAATCTGCCAGTTGAAGGACTCGGGCTGCATTACGGTCAGGCGAGCATCATCACGCCGTCCGACTTTCCGTTCGCGCGCGATGGCATCGCGGCCGAAGGCACGCCGAACCTGGAGCAGGTGGTGATTGCCGACGTACAACTCGAACTGCTCGAGGCCAACCGGATCAACGGCACGACGATCCCGCTGTACGACAAGCGCAAGGACGTCTACGAAAACCCGATCGAGGTGATCAAGGTCGCCGGCTGAACTGTCCGCGCCTACGCCTCAAACACCCGCGCTGCGGCGCACCCGAAAGGAATCTCATGAAGATCGCGATCATCGGCGCCGGCGGCATCGGCGGCTATTTCGGCGGGTTGCTCGCCGCGGGCGGGCAGGATGTGCACTTCGTGGTGCGCAATCGGACGCTCGCCGCGCTGCGCGCGAACGGGCTGCGCATCGAGAGTCCGGCCACGCCACTGCACCTGCCCGCGGTGCAGGCCAGTGACGATCCGGCGAGTGTCGGGCCGGCCGACGTGGTGATCTTCGCGGTCAAACTGCCCGATGCGCACGAGGCCGCCAGACTGTTGCCCCCCTTGCTCGGACCATCGACCATCGTGATCCCGTTCCAGAACGGCGTCGAATCCGCGCAGATCCTGTCGCAGAGCATTGCACCGGAGAAAGTAGCCAGCGGCGTCGCCTATATTCCGTCAGCGGTTCGCGAACCGGGCGTCATCGTGCACGGCGGCGCATTCGCGCGTTTGCGCTTCGGCGCGCGCAACGCCGCGCAGCTGCCGGTTCTGCAGGCCTTCGCCGATGCATGCCGCACCAGCGGTGTCGACGGCGAGGTGGTCGCCGACATCAAGCGCGAAACCTGGGAAAAGTTCGTGTTCCTGGTCGGCTTGTCGGCGATGACCACCGTCACCCGCAAACCGATTGGCGTGATTCGTAGCGATGCCGACATGCGCGAAACGCTCCAGGCGGTGATGGCTGAAACCTCTGCAGTCGGACATGCCGAAGGCGCCGGTCTGCCGGCCGATTTCGTCGCGAACCGCATGGCCTTCGTCGACACGCTGCCGGAGACGATGCAGGCCTCGATGCTGCATGATCTGCAAGCGGGCAAGCCTCTGGAGCTGCCCTGGCTGTCCGGAGGGGTCGTGCGGCTTGCGCAGCGGCACGCCATCGCAACGCCGGTGAATCGCACGATCGTTGCCGCGCTCAAGCCCTACGTCGGCGGAACTCCGGCCTGAGCCAGATGCGCGCGGACCAGTTGCTCGTCGCGCGCGGCCTTGCCTCGTCACGCACGCTTGCGCGTCGGCTGATCGAAGCCGGTCGGGTGCACAGCGATGGGCGGGCAGTAGCTCGCCCTGCCGACCTGCTGGCGGACGATGCCAGGCTTTCGATCGCGCCGGGCGACGAGGATCGCTACGTGTCGCGCGGCGGCCTGAAGCTGGCTGGCGCGCTCGAACAGATTGCGCTGGATCCGACCGGGCTTGAATGCCTGGACGTGGGCCAGTCCACCGGCGGATTCACCGATTGTCTGCTGCAGTCCGGAGCCCGCCATGTGCTTGGCATCGACGTCGGCCATCGACAACTGCATCCTCGGCTGCAGCAAGATGCCCGCGTGACGGCGATCGAAGGCATCAACGCGCGCGCGATCGATGCTGCAGCTCTGGGCGAGGCGATGCCGGCGCGGGGATTCGGACTGATCGTTGTCGATGTGTCGTTCATCTCACTGACTCTGGTCATGCCGGCGCTGGGTACGCTAACTGCTGTGGATGGACACTTGCTGGCACTGGTCAAACCGCAGTTCGAAGTCGGACGCGACGCACTGGACGGTCGTGGCATCGTGCGCAGCGCAGAGCTCTTTGATGGGGTGCGCGACAAGGTCACCGCCTGCGCGCGCCAGTGCGGCTGGATCCCGCTTCATTGGCTTGAGTCGCCGATCCGCGGCGGCGACGGCAATACAGAATTTTTCATTCACGCCGCACGCGAAACCGTCCGGCACGGAACCCAACCATGAGCGTCAACGTCAGTTTCGAATTCTTTCCACCGAATACCCCGGAGGGTGCGGCCAAGTTGCGCGCCACCCGGGTCGCGCTGGCCGCGCTGCAGCCGGAGTTCTTCAGTGTCACGTATGGCGCGGGCGGTGCGACCCGCGACAAGACGCTCGACACGGTGCTCGAGATCACCCACGAAGGGCGTGAGGTCGCGCCGCACATCTCATGCATCGGCGCATCGCGCGAGACCATCCGCGAGTTGCTGGCGCTCTATCACCAGCGCGGTATCCGCCGGCTGGTGGCGCTGCGCGGCGATCTGCCGTCAGGGATGATGAATCATGGCGAATTCCGCTATGCCAACGAGCTGGTCGAATTCATCCGCGCCGAAACCGGTGACTGGTTTCATATCGAAGTGGCCGCCTACCCGGAAATGCATCCTCAGGCAGCCTCCCCACGGCAGGACATGGACGCGTTCGTGCGCAAGGTGAAGGCCGGCGCAAATTCGGCCATCACACAGTACTTCTTCAATGCCGACGCGTTCCTGCGCTTTCGCGATGCCGCGACCGCGGCCGGCGTCACGATCCCGATCGTGCCGGGCATCATGCCAATCACGAACTACACGCAACTCTCGCGCTTCTCGGAGGCTTGCGGCGCGGAGATCCCGCGCTGGGTGCGGGTGCAGCTGGCCAGCTTCGGAGACGATCGCGACGCGATCCGACGCTTCGGGTTCGATGTGGTGGCGTCGCTATGCCGTCGCTTGGTCAGCGAAGGCGTACCGGCCCTGCACTTTTACACGCTGAACCAGGTCTCGCCGAGCCTGGATCTTTGGCAGGCAGCGCGCGGCTGAGTTCTGCGGAGCGATGCCTAGCGGCCGGCCGGACGAAGCGCACGACGCAGCACCCGGCCAGGGGTCACGATCGCTCCGAGCGGCAGGTCGTAGGCTTGTGCATCGAAATTGCAGATCTCACAGTCGTCGTAGCTGACCCCGATGGTGGCGCTTTCGGGAAGCCGCGCCAGCGTGCGGTCGTAATACCCACCGCCATAGCCAAGCCGATGGCAATCGGCGTCGAAGCCAAGGCAAGGCAGCAGGATCAGGTCCGGCAACACCGGCGATCCCGCAGCCGGCTGGCGGGTGTCATAAGGGCCGACTTCGAGCGGATCACCCGGCCGCCAGGCGAGAAAATCCAGCGGGCTGGCACTGGCGGTGACCCTGGGCAGCGCCAGCGTCACACCGGATTGATTCCAATCCCCGAACGACGCCCTTAGATCGGGCTCGGCCAGAATCGGCCAGTAGACCGCGAGCACTCGCGGCGCACACTCGCGGACCAGCTCGAGCATCCTGACCCGGATAGCTTCGTCCGCCTGTGCGCGCAGCTCGCCGCACAGCGCGGCACGCCTGGCACGTAATTCACGACGCGCCGTCGCGCGATCACTCGCGTCGACCAGCCCGCGTGCTATCGTATCTGACGATGTTTTCTGGTCCATCCCGTCCTGCCGTTCCCGCCGTCATCCGCTTCGCCTGCGCCCTCGCGCTTGCCCTGATTTTAGGCGCTAATCCCGCAATTGCTGAAGCCAGCAAACGCGCCCGGGACGACAAACTTCCGGACAAACTCACCGTCGACCAGGCCTTCGTCATCGCGCGCACTGCGGCCCTGCAGTCCGACGCCGCAAAGCTCGAGGCGGCCGCCCGCAAGATCGGCAAGCATCCGCTCGCAGAGTATGTCGACTACTGGCGGCTTCGGCTGCGCCTGCTGCCGGTGCGCAACCGCGACGGCGATTCGCGCGGCAGCGACGGCAGCGCCGATGACGCAGTCAAGGCCTTTCTGAGCCAGCATCAGGGAACTCTGGTCGCCGAGTTGCTGCGTCGCGACTGGATGCTGGATCTCGGGCGTCGCCGCCAATGGCCCGAATTTCTGGATCAGTACGCGTCCTGGGGGCTGAGCGCCGACAATCGCATCGAGTGCTTTCACCAACTGGCGAACGGTCGCAGTTCAAACGCACTGAACCCGGACGCCGAGGCGCTGCTGTTCGCGCCGCGTGAGCTCGGCGAGGGCTGCATCGAGCTGATCGAAACGCTGGTGGCCGAGCGGGTGATCAGCACCGGTCAGATCTGGCAACGGGTCAAGATCTCGCTCGAGATCGGCGCACTCGGCTCTGTGCGTCGGCTTGCCCCGAGGATCGGAATCACGCCCGGAGAGCTGGAAGCCGCGTTACAGCGACCGGCAAAGATCCTTGCAAGCACCACCAATGCAAGACTTCTCGTGATCGCCGCCGTGCAGCTTGCGCGCCAGGACCCCGAGCGCGCCGAGGAGCGGCTCGACACCCTGACCAAGCTGCCACGCAGCGAACGGGCGTTTGTGATTTCGCAGATCGCCGCGCAATCGATGCGCAGACTATTGCCGCAATCGCTGTCGCTCACCCACCTCGCCCTCGGGGCTAACGCCTCGGATGAGACCTGGGCCTGGCTGGCCCGAGCGGCGCTGCGCGCCAGCGACTGGCCGACACTGCACGCGATTTACGAAAGCATGGGCCCCCAGGCGCGCAACGAGCCAGCCTGGATCTACTGGCATGCCCGTGCCGACCGCGAACTCGGACGCCCACAGGAAGCGCACGAGCAATTGCGCAGGATCGCCGGACAGTTCAATTTTTACGGCATGCTGGCGGCCGAGGAGCTCGGCTCGCCGTTCTCGCCGCCGCCGATGGCGAGCAAGCCCAACGCGCAGGAGCTGGCCTGGGTGGAACGCCATCCCGGTCTGTCCAAAGCGGTGCGTCTGTACGATCTGGGCTTGCGCGCCGACGGCAACCGCGAATGGAACTTCGCGATCCGCACGATGAATGACCGCCAGCTGCTCGCCACCGCCGACTGGGCCTGTCGGCGCGAACTGCTCGATCGCTGTGTGAACACCGCCGACCGCACCCAGAACGAGCATGACTTCGCGCTGCGCTACATCACTCCGTTCCGTGATCGGCTTACCCCATTTGCCGAGCAGCATGAGCTCGATCCGGCCTGGATCTACGGCCTGATCCGCCAGGAGTCGCGATTCATGCTGGCCGCGCGCTCATCGGCGCGCGCGCAGGGCCTGATGCAGATCATCCCCCCGACCGCCAAGTGGATCGCCGGCAAGCTTGGGATTAGAGATTTTCGCGTCGAGCAACTCAACGACCTGGACACCAATCTTCGGTTCGGCACCTACTATTTGAAGACCGTGCATGATGGTCTGGACGGCTCGCCGGTGCTCGCCTCGGCCGGCTACAACGCCGGGCCGGGCCGCCCGCGGCGCTGGCGCGGAACCCTGCCGGGCAGCCTGGAAGGCGCCGCCTTTGCCGAGATCATCCCATTCCAGGAAACCCGTGACTACGTGCAAAACGTGATCGCCAACGCCACCGTCTACGCTGCGCTGCTCTCCGGGCGACCGCAATCGCTGAAGGATCGGCTGGGACGGGTCGAACCGGGGCAGTAACGCGGCGACATCCGGCCCCGGGCCAGCTTTCGCGACGGTTGTCCCGATCCTCCTCTAAAATGCGGGTTCCGGAATCCTTCAGCGCGGAGCCTGCTCCGTCGTTCGCATGAAAGCCAATCGCATCCTGGTCGTCGGCGGAGCCGGCTTCGTCGGCCAACACCTTGTCGCGCGCCTGTCGGCGCAAAATCGCCGCGTCACCGTTCCGGTTCGCCGGCTCGAACGTGCCCGTCACCTGTTGCCGCTGCCCACGGTCCATGTGCTGCCCGCCGATATCGCCGACGACGCGGTGCTCGACGCGCTGATCTCCAAATGCGACGCGGTGATCAACCTGGTCGGCATCCTGCATGATGGCTACGGCGAGCCCTATGGTGCGGCTTTCGCCAACGCGCATGTCGAACTGCCACGCCGACTTGTCAGCGCTTGCGAGCGCCACGGCGTACGCAGGCTGATCCATGTGTCGGCGCTCGGAGTGCCCGACCAAGGCGCCGGCGACGCGCCATCGATGTATCTGCGCTCGAAGGCCGACGGCGAGCAGGTCATCCGCGACAGCCAACTCGACTGGACGATTCTGCGTCCGTCGGTTGTGTTCGGCCCGGAAGACGGGTTCATGAACATGTTTGCCACGATGCAGCAATTCCTGCCGGTGATTCCGCTGGCACGAGCAGGCACCCGCTTTCAGCCGGTGTACGTCGGCGACCTGGCCCAGGCCATCGTCAATGCGCTCGACAAGCCAGGCTGCTTTGGCAAGACCTATGAGCTGGCCGGCCCGCAAGTGTTCACGCTGGAGGAACTGGTCCGCCTGGCGGGGCAGTGGAGCGGCGCTGCGCGGCCTGTCTGGGCCTTGCCGTTCACGCTGGGGCAACTGCAGGCTTCGCTGCTAGGCGCACTGCCCGGCCCTAAACTGATGACACGGGACAACTTCGATTCGATGAGCGTCGACAATGTCGCCAGCGGTCCGATCGCTCCGGAACTGGGCATCAACCCCACGCCGCTTGCCAGCGTCGCACCGGCCTATCTGAAACGGGGCTCGCGCTTTAACGCCGAACGCACCCGCGCGCATCGCTGACCCGCTCGCCCGGCCGCCATGCAACGCCCGCCGATGACCGAACACCAAGGCACGGTCGAGGCGTCGCAGTGACGATGAAGTTCTATTGCGTCGGCGGCGCGATCCGCGACGAGTTGCTGGGCCTGCCGGTCAAGGATCGCGACTGGGTGGTCGTGGGCGGCACTCCCGAGGCGCTGGTCGAACGGGGCTTTCGGCCGGTCGGCAAGGATTTCCCGGTATTCCTGCATCCGCAAACCCGGGAGGAATACGCGCTGGCGCGTACCGAGCGCAAGGCGGGACGCGGCTATCGCGGCTTCACGGTGCACTACGCGCCAGACGTCAGCCTGGAAGACGATCTGTGCCGCCGGGATCTGACCATCAACGCAATCGCGCGCGATGAACAGGGCTCGCTGATCGATCCGCACGGCGGGCTGCGCGATCTGAACGCACGGGTGCTGCGTCACGTCAGTGATGCGTTCTGCGAGGATCCGGTTCGCATCCTGCGGGTCGCGCGATTCGCCGCCCGCTTCACCGAGTTCACCGTGGCGCCGCAAACCGCCGAACTGATGCGACGCATGGTCGCCGATGGCGAGGTCGACCATCTGGTCCCCGAGCGAGTCTGGCAGGAACTGGCCAAGGGGTTGATGGAAGCTCGCCCGTCGCGGATGTTCGAGGTCTTGCGCGATTGCGCAGCGCTGGAGCGGATCCTGCCCGAACTGAACCGCCTATGGGGTGTATCGCAGTCCGCAGTCGATCATCCGGAGGTCGATGCCGGGGTGCACGCCATGATGGTCATCGATCTGGCGGCCCGTGAACAGGCTGCGCTGGCGGTTCGCTTTGCCGCGCTCACACACGATCTGGGCAAAGGCGAGAGCGTCCACACCCCGACAGGCGGCGGACCGGACACTCGCTTATTCGAAGGACACGAGGAGCGTTCGCAGCAACTGGTCGAGGCCTTGTGCACCAGGCTGCGGATCCCGGGCGAGGTGCGCGACATCGCCAGACTCACGGCCCGCGAACACGGGCTGATCCACAAGGCAGTGCAGCTTCCGGCCGCGGCTCTGGTGCAACTGCTGGAGAGGCTCGACGCGCTGCGCCGCCCCGCCCGCCTGGAACTGGTGCTTGCAGCGTGTTCGGCTGACTGGCGCGGCCGACTGGGCATGAGCGGACGTGATTACCCACCATCGGCCCGCCTGACACTCGCGCAGCAGGCCGCTCGCTCAGTCGATGCCGGCAGCCTGGCAGCGATTGGCGGACATCCCGACGAGATCCGCGCGCGAATCCATCAGCATCGGGTTGCGGCGGTCAGCGCTGCGCTTGGCGACTGACTCAGAGCAGCCGGCCGATCAGCGCCGCGATCATCGACAGCACCAGCGTCGATCCGATCGGCAAAAACCACTCACGCCGGAACAGCCGGAAATTCAGATCCCCTGGCAGGCGACCGATCCCGAAACGCGACAGCAGCGGCCCCAGGCCCGAGAAAATCACCAGCGCCAGCACCGTCACGATCAGCCACTTCAGCATCGCGCCCTCACAATCCGTCGCGACGATCGCCGCGCGCGAAACCGATCGCATCGTCCTCGACGCCGCGTCCAAACGCGATCGCCTTGAACAGTTCACCCATTTCGGTCTCCGACAGCAAACGCTTGGCAGCCTGCGCATTGGGCAGATAGTCAGCGAGCTGCTCTGGTGAAATCGCCGCGAGCCTGTCGAGCAGGCCGAGATTCATTAGCAGGCGGGCTTGCGAGCAATAACCCAGGCAATCAAGCCCGCCGCGCGATGCGGCCAGGGCGAGCGCCGTGAAATCGACATGCGCGGTGATGTCCTGAAGCCCTGGCCACAGAAACGGGTCAGCATGCGCGAAATGCCGGTAGTGGCACATCAGCGTGCCGGATGCACGCTGAGGATGCCAAAACTCATGGCGCGGAAAGCCGTAATCGAGCAAGAGCACCGCGCCGTTCACCAGACGCGAAGCAAGCTCGCAGATCCAGGCCTGCGCCTGGGCGCCGAACTCCGACACGTAATCCTGCGGCCAGTCCTCGCGTGGACCCCAGAGCTCGGCAAGCAGCGGTTCGAGCTGCGCTGCGAAGTCGGCATCGGCGCGACGGTCATCGAATGCGAACCCATCGTCATCCATGCGCACGCCGCGCTCGAGCAATTGCGGGCCCGCAACCCGGAACAGCCGCACCGGCATCGCATCGATCAGTTCATTGCCGATGACCACGCCCTCGATCCGATCCGGCCAGCGGTCCAGCCAGCGCACCCGCGCCGCCAGACTGCCCCCCAGCGCACGGATCGCCTGCTGCTGGCGCTCGCGCAACTCGCCGGAGAGCTCGACGATCCAATACTCGCAATCGGTGCATCCTTGGCGCTCGAGTTCGCCGAGCAACTGCACCGCCAGCTCGCCACCGCCCGCACCAAATTCGAGGATGCGAGCCGGCAAAGTCTCGAACCATTGCAGGCACTGGCTTGCCAGACAATGCCCGAACAGCGGCGAGATTTGTGGCGCGGTGACGAAATCGCCGGCGCGACCGAACTTGCGTGCGCCCCCCGAGTAGTAGCCCAGTCCGGGCTCATAGAGCGCCAGACGCATGTATTCATCAAAGCCGATCCACCCGCCCGCAGCCAGGATCCGTTCGCGAATTCGCTGCTGCAGCGTGTCGCTGGCTTGCCTGGCGTCAGGCTCGGGAACCGGAAGGTCGGAAGATCGCATTGGCAGGATTGTAGAAGCAAGCGGGTAAAATCGCGGCTCGTCATGAGTCATCACAGCCCAGAACCTCGCCCCGTGATCCGCACCGTCCTTGTGACCGGCGCGGCGCGTCGGCTCGGGCGCGAGATCGCACTCGGGTTCGCACGCCAGGGCTGGGACGTCGCGGTGCACTACCGTGAATCGCTGGCCGAGGCCGAGCAAACCGTCGCGCAGATCGCTGAGCTCGGCCAACGCGCGGTCGCGGTGCATGCCGACCTTGCCAGCGAGCCGCAAGTGGACGCGATGTTCGATGCCGCCTGGAGCGCGCTTGGCGGGCTCGGCTGCGTGGTCAACAATGCGTCGCGCTTCGCCTTTGATCGTCCGGAGTCCTTTGCCTACCCGACGCTCACCGAGCATCTTGGTCCGAATCTGGCAGCGCCACTGCTGCTGGCTCGCCGCCTGCATGAACGACTCGCCGAGGATGCACGCGGTGTCGTCATCAACCTGCTCGATCAGAAGCTCGACAACCTGAACCCGGATTTCTTCTCGTACACACTGACCAAGTCTGCGCTGCAGGCCGCCACGACGATGATGGCGATGGCGTTCGCGCCGCGACTGCGCGTGGCGGCAGTCTCGCCGGGAATCACGCTGGTCTCTGGCGATCAGACCGATGAAGGATTCGAGAGCGCGCACCGGATGACGCCGCTTGGCCGCTCATCGCTGCCTGCTGACATCGTCGATGCGGTCCTTTACCTGGCCACTGCACGGGCAGTGACCGGAGTGAACCTGATCGTCGATGGCGGCCAGCATCTGCTGCCGCTAGAGCGCGACGTGATGTACCTGTCCGATGAACAGCAACAGGCCGGAGCCGGCAATTGAGTGAGCTTCTAGACCCGCGACTCGGCAACTGCCGGCGCATCTTCCTGCACGACTTTTCGCTGCAGGTCTCCATCGGGTTTCACGACTACGAACTCACCGCTCCACAACGGGTGCTGATCAACGTCGACCTGTTCGTGCCGATCGCATCATCAACCTCCCAGTCAGACCAGGTGCAAGAGGTGGTCGATTACGACTATGTGCGCCAGGGCATCATCGACTGGGCGGGTTCTCGTCACTTCAATCTGCAGGAAACGCTGCTCGACGGCATTGTCGAGATCTGCTTCGGCCAGCCTGCGGTCCATGCGGTGCGTGCCAGCACCCAGAAGCCGGATGTGTATCCGGACTGCCGTACGGTCGGCATCGAAGTGTTCAGGTTTCGCCCATGAAACCGGAAAAACTTGCCTACGAACGCAACAAGCTGCACAAGCGCTTGCTGCGTCAGACAGGACAGGCGATCGCCGACTTTTCGATGATCGGAGCCGGCGATCGCGTGATGGTCTGCCTGTCGGGAGGCAAGGACAGCTACGGGTTGCTCGACCTGCTGCTGACGCTGCGCGAACGCGCCCCGATCGACTTCGAGATCATTGCAGTCAACCTCGACCAGAAACAACCAGGCTTTCCCGAGCATGTGCTGCCGGCCTACCTGCGCCAGCTCAACGTGCCGTTCCGCATCGAGGAGCAGGACACCTATGCGATCGTCAAGCGGGTGATCCCCGAGGGGCGCACGATGTGTTCGCTGTGCTCCAGGCTGCGACGCGGCATCCTGTACCGGGTTGCCGACGAACTGGGTGCCACGCGCATCGCGCTGGGCCATCATCGCGACGACATCCTGGAGACCTTCTTTCTGAACATGTTCTTTGGCGGCAAGCTCAAGTCGATGCCACCGAAGCTGGTCTCGGACGACGGTCGGCATGTGGTGATCCGGCCGCTGGCCTATGTGAAGGAGGCCGATCTGGCCGCCTACGCGGACTGGCGCGAGTTTCCGATCATCCCGTGCACGCTGTGTGGCTCGCAGGCAAACCTGAAGCGCCAGGAAGTCAAGCTGCTGATGCGCGAATGGGAAAAGCGCTTCCCCGGCAGGGTTGAGAACATTTTTTCGTCGCTGACCCGGGTGACGCCGTCGCATCTGCTCGATCGCGCGCTGCATGACTTTGCCTCGATCGAACCCACCGGTCAGCCGGAGCCCGATGGTGACGTCGGCTTTGACCCGGATCCGCTTGTCGAGGCGCCGAGCTCTGGTCAGACTGTGATCGAGTTCCCCGCGCTGCGCCGGATCGAGCAGGACTGAGCGGACAGCCCGACCTGCCATGAGCCTGATCCGCCTGTTCAAGATCGGCCTCGTCGCCTGGCGATACGGCCTGGACGAGATCGCAGCGCGCGGTGCCGCCGCGACGCTGGGCTCGCGCTCGTGGCTTCGTCTGGCGAGCCTGCTCAGGTTCGGCCGGCCGCTGACGGCGCCGCGCGGCGAGCGACTGCGCATGGCCCTCGAAAGCCTGGGGCCGATCTTCGTGAAGTTCGGCCAGGTGTTGTCGACCCGTCGCGATCTGCTGCCCGAGGACATCGCCGACGAGTTGGCCAGGCTGCAGGACCGGGTGCCGCCGTTTCCGAGCGTGCAGGCGATTGCGCAGATCGAGCAAGGCCTGGGCCGGAGCATCGATCAGATGTTCGACGAGTTCACCGCCGAACCGGTCGCATCCGCATCAATCGCACAGGTTCACTTCGCGCGGCTGAAGGATGGTCAGCCGGTTGCGGTCAAGGTGCTGCGCCCGGGGATGGCCGAGATCATCGATCGCGACCTCGCGCTGCTGCGCACTGCCGGCGCGCTGCTGATGCGCATCTCGTCCGATGCGCGACGCCTGCGGCCGCTCGATGTCATCGACGAGTTCGACAAGTACCTGCACGACGAGCTCGACCTGATCCGCGAGGCCGCCAACGCGAACCAGCTGCGGCGTAACTTCGAGCAATCACCGCTGCTGCGCGTCCCCGAAATTTACTGGGACTACTGCGCGACCAATGTGATGACGATGGAGCGCATGCAGGGGATCCCGGTCGGACGCATCGAACAGCTGCGCGAGGCCAAGATCGATCTGAAAAAGCTCTCGCGTGACGGCGTCGAAATCTTTTTTACCCAGGTGTTCCAGCATGGCTTCTTTCATGCCGACATGCATCCGGGAAACATCCTGGTCGGTGACCATGGCCCGGACTTCAACCGCTACATCGCGCTCGACTTCGGCATCGTCGGCACCTTGCTAGAGTCCGACAAGAACTACCTGGCGCAGAACTTTCTGGCGTTCTTTCGGCGCGACTACCGCCGTGTCGCCGAGCTGCACCTGGAGTCTGGCTGGGTTCCGAGACAGACGCGCGTTGACGAGCTCGAGTCGGCGGTGCGCGCCTGCTGCGAACCGGTGTTCGATCGCCCGCTCAAGGAAATTTCGCTCGGACTGGTGCTGATGCGTCTGTTTCAGGCCTCACGCCGTTTCAACGTCGAGATCCAGCCGCAACTGGTCATGCTGCAGAAGACCCTGCTCAACATCGAAGGCCTGGGCCGTGAACTCGACCCGGAGCTCGATTTGTGGAAAACCGCCAAGCCCTATCTGGAACGCTGGATGA
>JALRBB010000013.1 GCA_023257915.1 Quisquiliibacterium sp.
CTCGAGCCACTCGGCCTCGCTGAGCTTGCCGGCGCGCCGCTCGTCCCAGTACTTCCAGCTGTCGGAGCCCGAGCCGAGCACCTTGCCCTTCCAGTTGCCGCGCAGCATAGGACCGGCCGGCAGGTAGATAAAGGGCAGCCCGGCGGACAGCGCCCCCATCACCAGGCCTGGCGTGGTCTTGTCGCAGCCACCCATCAACACCGCGCCATCGACCGGATGGCTGCGAATCAGCTCCTCGGCCTCAATCGCGAGCAGATTGCGATACAGCATCGTGGTCGGCTTGACGATCGGCTCGGACAGCGAGATCGCCGGCAACTCGAGAGGGAAACCACCTGCCTGCAACACGCCGCGCTTGACGTCTTCGACCCGCTGCTTGAAGTGCGAGTGGCACTGGTTAACGTCGCTCCAGGTATTGATGATCGCCACGACCGGCTTGCCCTTCCAGTCCTCCGGGCCGTAGCCCATCTGCATGAAGCGCGAGCGGTGGCCGAAGGCACGCAGATCGTCAGGAGCGAACCAGCGGGCACTGCGCAGGGAGTCGGGGGTCTTGGTCATTGGGTTGTCCTCGTGCAAGGCGCGGATGATAGCTTGGCCAGGTCAGTAGCTCGCCGACATGCCGGCACGCACATCATTTTGCACGCCATACGGCGCAATCGGATAGCGCAGCCCATTGCGAGAAAGCGCCTTGAGCCCATCGATCGCGATCGGTAGATAACGTGGCGGCAAGGCCATCAGCATCTCCTCGTCCGGCACGCCGCCGTAGCGCCGCTCGGCAAAGCACGGCAGCGACAGGCTCGGCTCGCCAGTGGCCAGAGCGCGTCCCCAGGAGTCGGCGCAGGCGGTCTCGCCGACCACGCTCCAGTCAAAGCGCTTGTAACCCTTCCACTGCAGACCGTTGATCAGCAGGGTCATCTGACCCGGGGTTGCGTAAATCAGGCAGATGTCCGGCGGATCGAGACGACCCGATGCCAGCGGGGAGACCGCCATCGCACGATACTTCCCGGCCGGCACCACGCATAGCGCCTCCTGGCGCGCCCGCGCGTCCTCGGCGGTCGCATGCCAGATGCCGACGTAGCGCTTGCCACTCTTCCACTCTTCATCCTGCACGCCCAGGCCGATCACCGCGCGGCACTGCGAGCCGACCAGATCCTCGCCAGTGATGCCCACCGTGAACCCCATCCTTGCGGCCATGCCAACGATCTGGTCGGTGGTGTGGATCGCGCTCGGGCGGCGCAGCTTCGGAATCGCCTCGAGCGCCTTGGGGTCCTCGAACAGCTTCATGCCGATGATGGTGGTCTTGAGTTTCAGCAGCGAGTTCAGGTCCGCGACCAGCGCCTGCCAGTCGTAGCGGGTTTCAGGGTCAGCTTGCTGCTGCGTCGCGTCGCTCATCTTGGGCTCCCGTTGGATTCGGTCCATGCCATGCACCGGACAATGAGCCGATCATAGCTCGCAGCGCGCGTGTAGACTGGCCAGATCTGTCGACCCGACCACGGAGCCCCGCGTGCTTGCCGCGCTTTCCCGCAGCTTGCCTTTCTTCTACGGCTGGGTGGTCGTCGCGGTCGCCTTCGTCACGATGGCGATCGGGGTCAATGCGCGCACCGCGTTCTCGTTGCTGTTTCCACCGATCCTGGATGAGTTCGGCTGGGAGCGCGGCGTGACGGCCGGCGCTTTCTCATTCGGTTTTCTGGTCTCGGCGGTACTCAGTCCGATGCTCGGGCGGCTGATGGACCGCAGCGGTCCGCGAGTGGTCATGGAAGGCGGCGTGTTCATGATGGGCGCCGGCCTGCTGCTCGCAACGCTGGCCAGCGAACCCTGGCACATCTACATGACGCTGGGCCTGCTGGTTGGCGGCGGCTCGGTAATGCTGGGCTTCACCGGCCAGTCGATGATGCTGCCGGCCTGGTTCGTTCGCCGGCGCGGCCTGGCGATCGGCATCGGCTTTTCCGGGGTTGGTATCGGTTCGATCCTGATGCTGCCGCTGCTGCAGCGCTACATCGAGCAAACCGACTGGCGCGCGGCCTGCTGGGTGCTGGGCCTGACCGTGCTGGTGGTGCTCGGCCCGCTGAACCTTCTGATCCGCCGGCGCCCGTCGGATCTCGGACTGGAACCAGATGGCGATGCGATCCCCGGCAGCGCTGGCGCAACGCCGCGGGCATCGAACATCGTCGACGCGCAGTGGGTGGCGATCGACTGGACGTTGCCGCGCGCGATCCGCACCGCGCGCTTTTGGTGGATCACCAGCGGCTACTTTGCCTGCCTGTATGTCTGGTACGCCGTGCAAGTGCATCAGACCAAGTATCTGATCGAAATCGGGTTTTCCGCCGAGACCGCCGCACTCGCGCTTGGGGCGGTGAGCCTGGCAGGAGTCCCTGGACTGATCTTCCTGGGGTATCTGTCTGATCGAATCGGGCGCGAAATCGTCTGGGGCATCGGCTGCGCGGGCTTCGTGCTCACCTACATGGCGCTGCTGGCGCTGGAGCAGCGTCTGGCTGATCCCGTCGGATACGTCGGTCACCTTCGCCTCCGAATAGAGGGCGGCGGTTTCCCAGTCGAAGCCCAGCGCGCGGAAGCGCAGCCCGGCGAGCGCACGGAATTGCCAGTTTTCGACATCGACACGGTTCGGCCCGGCATCGGCGAAATTGTAGCTGGTCAGCGTCACGGGCAGCCCGGCGGCGGGCACATTGGTGCCGGGGATGCGATTGGGATTGGCCGCGCCGTTCAGCGTCACCGGGCCGAACGGATTGTAATAGTTGCTCGCCGGGATGACGAGCGGGCCGGACGACAGCGTGCCCGTCGACGCCTGGATGCTGCGGCTGTCGGCGCGGTAATAGCCTCCCTCGCCGAACAGCTCCACTCCGTCGGTCAGGTCATAGTCGCCCGTGGCGAAGACGTTGATGCGCGTGACGCCGGGGATGACCGTGGTGTTGAACGCGCTGTTCGCGTCGAAGCGCAGGTTGCGGTCGCCCGCGGCGGTATTGACGCCGTCGTCGATGCAGTTCGCGGTGCCCGGGATGTTCAGCGAGCAGCCGCCGTTGGCGCGCGGCTGGATGTGGAACTGGCCCGATGCGTTGGTGACCGATGTGCTGCCTGCGCGAACGGCGGTGTTGCCGACCGTCTGGAACGATCCCCATGGCGTGATCGTGCTGCGCCCGTCGAGCGAAGTCGCGCCGGCGAAGCGCGTGCCAGCGAACAGCGCGCGCTTGTCGGCCGAGGCGGTATAATCCTGTTCGGCCGAGCGCATCGTCGTGCGGCGCGTGTAGCTGGCGTACAGCGTGACGTTGCCACGATCGCCCAGATTGATCCCGCCGACGCCGTTGATGCTGCTTTCGATCAGGTTGGTGCCTTCGGCCCAGCCGACCTGGCCCTCCACCTCCAGGCCCTCGAAGCGGCCGCGCAGCACGATGTTGACCACACCGGCCACCGCGTCCGAGCCATATATCGCCGCCGCGCCGTCGCGCAGCACCTCCAGCCGCTCGATCCCGAAGACGGGAATGGCGTTGGTGTTGGCGGTCAGCACGGGGACGAGATTGTCGTCGGCGCGGCTGGTCGGGTGGTTCACCACGCGCCGCCCGTTGAGCAGTACCAGCGAGTTGCCCACGCCCAAGTTGCGCAGGTTGACCGATCCCACGTCGCCGCGCGCCGCGTTCGACGAATTGGGCAGGTAGCTGGCGTTGAAGGTGACGTCGCCCATCTGCGGGATCGCGCGGAACAGCTCGTCGCCGGACACCGCGCCGGTGTTCACGATCGCGGTCTGGTCGACCACCGTCACGGGCAGCGTGGCGGCGATCGAGCTTCCCTTGATCTGGCTGCCTACGACGACGACGTCGGCTTCGGCTGGGGCGGCCGAGGTCTCGGTCTGATCGGACGCGCCCGCCTGCGTGCGGGCGGCGACGGGCGGCGCGGCGAGCAGCGCGCCGGCGGCGGTAGAGACGAGCAGTAGCGATCTCGACAAGACGTTTCCCCCCGGTTGCGTGTCCTGTGCGCCGGGCGGCGCCGGCGCGCCAGTCCGGATTCCCCGTCGGCTGGCCGCATGACGATAACGCGGTGGCGGGCGAGGTCCAGTCTTGGCGGGGTGCCGCCGCGTTCCAATCGCAGGGCGCGACATAGCCGCGGGCTATATCCCACCCTAGCCGTTTCGGCCTGATGCGGGCTAAGGGTTGGGCATGATCTCGACCTTGAATCGCCGCGCGCTGTTGCGCGGTGCCGCCGCCGGCGGCGGGACCGCCGCGCTGGCGCGCTGGCTGCCGGCGTGGGCGCAGCCGGTGTCGCCGGGCATCGTTCGCGCGCTGCCCGGGGTGTCGGGCGATCGCATCCGGCTGCGCATCGCGCACCAGATGATGACGGTCGACGGGCGTGAAAGTCACGCGATCGGGATCAACGGCACCGTGCCCGGTCCCCTGATCCGGCTGCGTGAGGGGCAGTCGGTGCGCCTGGAGGTGGAGAATGCGCTGGACGAGGACAGCTCGATCCACTGGCACGGGCTGATCCTGCCGTTCCACATGGACGGCGTGCCCGGCATCAGCTTTCCCGGCATCCGCCCGCGATCGACCTTCACATACGAGTTTCCCGTGCGACAGTCTGGCACCTATTGGTATCACAGCCATTCGGGCCTGCAGGA
>JALRBB010000088.1 GCA_023257915.1 Quisquiliibacterium sp.
CATGCGCCCGCTGGCAGACGCCGCACGCTGCCGCTCCGAGGCCGACTGGCTGGTCGGCATCAACGGCACGCGTGCAATGACCGCGTTCAACTCGCGTGACGGCGGGTTTTACCTGACCACGGTCGGACGGGTGCAGACGCCGACGCTGGCGATCGTCGTCGAGCGCGAAGAGCGCATCAAGCGATTCGTCTCGCGCGACTATTTCGAGGTGCGCGCCACATTCCAGGCACAGGCCGGCAGCTACGAAGGGCGCTGGTTCGACCCCGCGTTCCGCAAGGGCGAAGATAGCGAAGCGCGGGCCGAACGGCTGTGGGACAAGGCGCGGGCAGACGCGATCGCCGCAGCCTGCAGCGGGCAGCCCGGCGACGTCAGCGAAGAGTCCAAGCCGACCACGCAGGCACCGCCGCAACTGTTCGATCTGACCAGCCTGCAGCGCGAGGCCAACGGCCGGTTCGGGTTTTCCGCCAAGACCACGCTGTCGATCGCGCAGGCGCTGTACGAAAAACACAAGGTGCTGACCTACCCCCGAACCGACTCCAAGGCATTGCCGGAGGACTACATCGGCACGGTCGGCAGCACGATCGATTCGCTACGGGCAATCAGCCAGTTCGAACCGCATGCACGCCAGATCCTGGACAAGGGCTGGGTGCGCCCCAACAAGCGGGTGTTCGACAACACGAAAGTGAGCGACCACTTTGCGATCATCCCAACACAGCAGACGCCCGGTAATCTGAGCGATGCGGAGCAGCGGGTCTACGACCTGGTGGTGCGCCGATTCCTGGCGGTGTTCTTTCCGTCGGCCGAATACCTGGTCACCACCCGGATCACAACGGTCGGCGAGCATCGCTTCAAGACCGAAGGCAAGGTGCTGAAGAATCCGGGCTGGCTGGCGGTCTACGGACGCGCGCTGGAGGCTGACTCGGGCGCGGGCGCAGGCAAGGGCGACACAATCCTGGTGCCGGTCGAGGCCGGCGAGCGGGTCGATACCGAGCAGGTCGACGTGGTCGCGCTGGCCACCAAACCGCCTGCGCGCTACAGCGAGGCCACGCTGCTGTCGGCGATGGAAGGCGCCGGCAAGCTGATCGAAGATGATGAACTTCGCGAAGCGATGGCCGAAAAGGGCCTGGGAACGCCAGCCACCCGCGCCGCGATCATCGAGGGTCTGATCGCCGAGAACTACCTGATCCGGGAGGGCCGCGAGCTGATCCCGACCACCAAGGCCTTCCAGCTGCTGACGCTGCTGCGCGGCCTGGGCGTGCTGGAACTGACGATGCCGGAGCTCACCGGCGAGTGGGAACACAAGCTCGCCGAGATGGAGCGCGGCCGGCTCGGGCGCGAGCAATTCATGCACGAGATCGGCGAGGTCACCCGCCGGATCGTCGAACGCGCAAAAAACTACCAGGCCGATACGGTTCCCGGCGACTACGCGACCTTGTCGGCACCGTGCCCGAAATGCGGCGGCGTCGTGCAGGAGAACTACAAACGCTTCGCGTGCACCCAGTGCGACTTTTCGATCACCAAGATTCCCGGCTCGCGCCAGCTCGAGGTTGTCGAAGCCGAACAACTGCTGCGCGAACGCACCATCGGTCCGCTGCAGGGGTTCCGCAGTCGGCTCGGGCGCCCGTTTGCGGCCATCCTGAAAATCACGCCCGAGAGCAAGCTCGAGTTCGACTTCGGCCAGTCCAGCGAAGACGAGGGCGCAGGCGAAGCGATCGATTTTTCCGGACACGAGGCGGTTGGCCAGTGCCCGAAGTGCTCGAGCCGGGTGTTTGAACACGGCATGTCCTACGTTTGCGAGAAATCGGTCGGCTCGGAGCGCAGCTGCGACTTTCGCACCGGCAAGATCATCCTGCAGCAGGAGATCTCGCGCGAACAGGCCACCAAGCTGCTCGACGAGGGTCGCACCGACCTGCTGCCCGGATTCATTTCGTCGCGTACCCGACGCAAGTTCAAGGCCTACCTGGTGCGCGGTGCCGACGGCAAGATCGGCTTCGAATTCGAGGCCAGACCGGGCGGTGACAAGCCGCGTGCCGGTGCACGCGCCAGCCGCAAGGCTGCGCCGGATACAGCGCCGGATGCGAGCGCCGACGCGCCCGATTCCGCCTCCAAGACTGCCGTCAGGAAGCCCGCAGCCAAAACTTCGGCTGCAAAAAAACCGGCGGCTAAGAAGCCGGCAGCTAAGAAAGCGGCGGCCAAGAAACCTGCTGCAAAAAAATCGGCAGGCAGCAAGACGCCGGCCGGCTCGGCGATCGACAAAACCTGACATCAGGCGACAGGTGCATCGCGCCGCGTGATCGCGCGAGTGCCTGATCTGCGGCTATCCTTGGCGCGTGGAACTACTTCTTGCCGACTGGGTGTTTGGTTACGGATCGCTGATCTGGAACCCCGAAATCGACTATCAGCGTGCCGAGCTGGCAACGGCGCATGGCTATCACCGCTCGTTTTGCATCCGCTCGACCCGGCATCGCGGCACCCGCGAGGATCCGGGCGTGGTGCTTGGGCTCGATCGCGGCGGCAGTTGCATCGGCGTTGCCTTCCAGCTGCATCATGCGCAGCGGCGACAGGCGATCGCCGCGCTGTATGACCGTGAAATGCAGAACCGGGTCTACGTGCCGACGCTGGTCGCGATCACGCTTCGCAACGGGGCGCAGCTGCGGGCGCTGAGCTTTGTGGCCAATCGCGCCAGTGACGCGTACCAGCCACTCAAGGAAGCCGAACTGCTGCGCAGGCTGCGGCATTGCCACGGCGGACGCGGCTCGAACCGCGACTACGCACTGAACACCTTCCATGCGCTGCGCGAACGCGGCGTGCATGATGCGCGGCTGGCCAGGCTGGTGCACCAGCTGCTCGGCGAACATCGCAACCACCACACCGACTCGGTGCTGACGGCAGTGTCAGGCTAACGTCAAGCTCACGCAGGCATAGTTGCGCCGTGTCTCCTCCGTCTCCCATAAAGACTGGAGTTTGTGCCCGGCCCATGAGCCGGGCTTCTTTTTTTCTGCGGCCGGCATCTCGCGGGCGCGCCCGGCGCGGGATAATGCGCCGAGCGGTGTGTACCTCAGGCGGTGCACCCGAACCATGCCCACCTCAAATCCGACGATGACAGTTCGCAGGATCATCGCTGCGCCCGACCGGGCGCTTGCCTCATTGCAACAGGCGCCGATGCCGCTCGGGCCTGACAGCTTGTCGCGCCGCGACATCGCCCGCATGGCCTTGCGCCTGGCCGCAACCATGTTCGTTGCCAGCGGTGCCGCGGCCTGTGCGAGCCTGTCGCCCGGCCCCGCCAGCCGGCAAGCGTTTCGCGCCAATCCGTTCACGCTCGGCGTGGCCTCCGGTTGTCCGCGCGCCGACAGCATCGTGTTGTGGACGCGGCTGGCGCCCAGCCCATCGTCACCCGATGGCGGGATGCCCGCGCAAACGGTCACGCTGCGCTGGGAGGTGGCCGAGGACGAAGGCTTCGCGCGCATCGTACGGCGCGGCATCGTCCAGGCGCTGCCGTCTCGCGCTCACACGGCCCATGTCAAGGTCGCCGGGCTGCAACCGGCGCGCTGGTACTGGTACCGGTTCCTTGCCGGCGACGGCGGCGCCGCAATCGCCAGCCCCGTCGGCCGCACCCGCACCGCCGCTGGCCCTGGCCAGCGCGACGAGATCCTGCAGATCGCGACGGCCTCCTGCCAACACTATGAGCGCGGCCATTTCGCCGCCCTTCGCCATCTGGCCGACGAGAGCCCGGATCTGATCGTCTTCCTGGGCGACTACATCTACGAGTCGAACCTGAAGCAGCCACCGGTGCGCACACACTGGAACCCGGAGCCGCGCGATCTGAAAGGCTACCGTCTGCGCTATGCGCAATACCGCACCGACCCGGACCTGCAGCGCGCCCATGCGGTCGCGCCCTGGCTGATGACCTGGGATGATCACGAGGTCGACAACGATTATGCGAACGACCGATCGCGCCGGCTGGAGGCTGATTTCCTGCAGCGGCGTGCGGCGGCTTACCTCGCCTACTTCGAACACATGCCACTCGACCCGCAACTGCTGCCGGTCGGCGCCTCGATGCGCATCTACGAGGGCTACACGTTTGGCGACCTGGCCAGCATCCAGATGCTCGACTGCCGGCAGTACCGCAGCTACCAGTCCTGTCCGAAGCCCAGGCAGGGCGGCTCGAACGTCGTCGAGCGCTGCGACGAGATGCATGATCCGTCACGCACGATGCTCGGCCTGGAGCAGGAGCGCTGGCTGGCCGGTCAGTTGCGCAGCTCGCGGGCACGCTGGAACCTGATCGCGCAATCGACGCTGTTCTCGCGCTTTGACTCGATGATTGGGCCGGGCGAACGCATCTGGACTGACGGCTGGAGCGGCTATCCAGCCGCGCAACAGCGGCTGGTGGCCGAGATTCAGGCCAGTCGGGTGCGCAATCCGGTGATCCTCGGCGGCGATGTGCACGCCAATTACGTGGCCGATGTGAAGGCCGACTTCGCACGGCCCGACTCGCCGACGATCGCCACCGAATTCTGCGTCACCTCGATCACCTCGCCATCGAACATGTCGCAGGCGCGGATCGACGCGGTGCTGCCGGAAAATCCGCACTTCCTGCTGGGCGACAATCGCCAGCGCGGCTACCTTTCGCTGCGTCTGACCCAGGATCGCTGCGAAGCTCGCCTGCGCACGATTTCCGATCCGCGCGACCCGCAGGCCACGCTGGCGACCCGCGCAAGCTTCGTCGTCGACAGCGACCGGCCAGGCGCCCGGCGCACCGGATGATGCGGCGCCTGCGTGCGGGCACACTGGTCTTGTCGCTGTTGCTCGGTGGCTGCGCGCTGACGCCCGAGCAGGCCGACAGTCGCATCGACCGGCTGGTCGATGCCGCGATCTCCGAATGGAAGCTGTGGGGGCAGACGCGGGTTCGCGAACGCGACGACGGCTCGCTGTGCGCGGTGCTTGATGCGACTGAGCTCCCGGCACGCGCCGAAACCCCGGGCAGGACCGCTGGCGAGATTTGCCTGCCGGTGCAAGACGGCTGCGGCCGCGAACTGTCGTCGCGCTACTGCCCGCTGGTCAATCGTTACTGGCCCGGCGTCTCGCCCTACCGACATCCCTGCACGCTGACCGACCTTTGCGTCGCGCAGCGCCCGGCCGGCATGGCACCGGTGCACACCGAGCCCTGGTCAGCAGCATTCATCAGCTATGTGGTCCGCCAGGCCGGACTCGGCTGGTTCCGCTTTACGGCCAGCGACACGCACGCGGACTACGTGGCGGCCGTGCGCGACGGTCTGATGCCGGATTTCGTGCTGCTGACGACACCGCTGCGGCCACAGCGCGGCGACCTGCTATGCCTGGCGCGCGGGCCGAGCCGGGGCATCACTCCGGATCAGATCGATGCCATCGCGCCGGCCGCAAGTGGGCCGGGATTCACGCGGATGCACTGCGATCTGGTGGTCGGCCTAGACCCGGCACGGCGCGTCGCGATGCTGATCGGCGGCAATGTTGCGCAGGCGGTGTCGCTGCGCGAGGTGGCGCTGGACGAGCGGGGCTTCGTGCAATGGGAAGCGCCGCCGCGACCCGGCTGGCTGCTCGCGCTGCGACTGCGCGCCGCGCGTGCGAGCCCGCTTACTTGGCGAACAACGATTCCGGATGCTCGAACGCCTTGAACTCGAGCGCATTGCCCGACGGATCCAGAAAGAACATCGTCGATTGCTCGCCGACCTCGCCCTTGAAACGCACATGCGGCTCGATGATGAATTTGGTCCCGGCAGCCTTGAGCTTGTCGGCCAGCCGATTCCATTCCGGCACGGACAGCACGACGCCGAAGTGACGGCAGGGCACCTGATCGCCATCGACCGCATTGGTTGCAGCCAGCCCGGTTTCGTCTGGCGCCAGATGCGCGACCACCTGGTGGCCATATAGATTGAAGTCGATCCACTCATCCGAACTGCGACCCTCCGGACAGCCAAGCAAATCACCGTAGAAGGTGCGCGCAGCCTGAAGATCGTGCACGGGAAAGGCGAGATGAAACGGATGCTGGACCATGAGCGACTCCTTGAATGGTCGGCGGGCGATGGACTGGTGAATTCTTCGGGCGACGCAGGCGCGCCCGCTCATCGGATTCGACGGGCCGGAATGCTAGCAGACGAGCCGGCCGCGTGGGCGGCGATTGCGTGGTTTATGCTTGCGACTCCCATCAGCGGTTGAAACTTCCGATCCCCCGACGAGCGATTGACTCGTCCCCGAGCAGCCTGGAGACATGATGAACGAGCGCCAGTCACGCGCGGCAGTCGCCGCGACGCCAAGCACGCCGATGCCCCCCGCCTTGCAGTCGCAGCCTCAGGCGATCGGAGGCCGGGCATGAGCATCCGCGGCAAGGCCTACATCGTCGGCGCTTTTGAGCACCCGACCCGGCTCGCACCGGACAAATCGATTGCCCAGCTGCACGCCGAGGTCGCACGCGGCGCCCTGGAGGACGCCGGCCTGACCAAGGCAGACGTCGATGGCTACTTTTGCGCCGGCGATGCCCCGGGCATGGGTCCGCTATCGATGGTCGACTATCTCGGCCTGCGTGTGAAGCACATCGACTCCACCGATATCGGCGGCTCGTCGTACATTGCCCATGTCGCCCATGCGGCGCAGGCGATTGCGGCCGGGCGCTGCAACGTCGCGCTGATCACGCTGGCCGGACGGCCGCGCTCGGAAGGCTCGAGCGGCACGCAGCCACGTCCGCAAGCCAACGGAGTGCCCGACGCCAGCTACGAGCTGCCCTACGGTCTGGCCACCGCGAACGGCTACGCGATGTGCGCGATGCGCCACATGCATGAGTTCGGCACCACGTCCGAGCAGCTGGCCTGGATCAAGGTCGCAGCCTCACACCATGCGCAGCACAATCCGCACGCGATGCTGCGCGAGGTGGTCACGGTCGAGGAAGTGCTAGCCTCGCCGGTGATCTCCGACCCGCTGCACCGGATGGACTGCTGCGTGGTCAGCGACGGCGGCGGCGCACTGATCGTCGCGCGCCCTGAGATCGCACGCAGCCTGAAGCGCCCGGGGGTCAAGATCCTGGGCGCCGGCGAGGCGATCAAAGGCCAGCTCGGCGGGGATGTCGACCTGACCTTCTCGGCCACGCGCTGGTCAGGCCCGGCTGCGTTCGAGGAGGCGGGCGTCAAACCGTCCGACATCCGTTACGCGTCGGTCTACGACAGCTTTACGATCACGGTGCTGATGCAGCTCGAGGATCTCGGTTTTTGTGCCAAAGGCGAGGGTGGCAAGTTCGTCGCCGACGGCAACCTGATTTCGGGCGTCGGCAAGCTGGCGTTCAACACCGACGGCGGCGGTCTTTGCAACAACCATCCGGCCAACCGCGGCGGCATCACCAAGGTGATCGAGGCGGTGCGCCAGCTGCGCGGCGAGGCGCACCCGAAGGTCCAGGTGCCGAACCTGTCGCTGGCGCTGGCCACCGGCATCGGCGGGCAGCTCGGCTCACGCCACGGCGCCGCCACGCTGATCATGGAACGCGATTGAGCGGGGTTCACCCGCTAGCGCAGACCACCCGAACAAGCATTCCGAGGTTCCGATGAGCGAGCAGAACAAAACCGTCCAATCCGGCAGTGCCGCCAAGACGCAGCGCACGATGCCCGATCCGATGACCAACCCCGAGACCGAGCGCTTTTACGAGGCCACCGCAGCGGGCAAGCTGCTGGTTGGCCACTGCAAGGCCTGCGGCAAGCATCACTACTATCCGCGCGCGATCTGCCCGCACTGCCTGTCGGACCAGACCGAATGGGTGCAGGCTGGTGGCGGCGGCAGCATCTACAGCTACAGCGTGCTGCGCCGTGGTGTGCCGGTGCCGTACGCGATCGCGTACGTCAAACTCGACGAAGGCACGACGATGCTGACCAACATCGTTGAGTGCGATCTGGATGCGCTGTCGATCGGCCAGCGCGTCAAGCTCACCTTCGTGGCCACCCCGAACGGGACCCAGGTGCCGGCATTCACGCCGGCCTGATCGCCGCAGCCTTCCGGGCGCGGCCGGCGCGATGACCCGCTACGACGTCTTCAACGGCGACGCTGACGGGCTGTGCGCGCGCCAGCAGCTGCGCCTGGCAGAGCCTGCCGACACGGTCCTGGTTACCGGCACCAAACGCGACAACCGCTTGCTTGCGCGCGTGCCGGCGCAGGCCGGGGATGAAATCGTCGTGCTCGACATCGCCTTGCCAGGCAATCGCGATGCGCTGCTTGCGCTGCTCGATGCCGGCGCGAGCGTGCGTTATGTCGACCATCATGAGCCGGGCGAGCGAGCGCAACACCCGAAGCTGCAGTTGCTGATCGACACCGATCCGCAGACCTGCACCAGTGTGCTGATGGACCGCCTGCTTGACGGCGCCGCGCGCCCCTGGGCGGTGGTTGGCGCGTATGGCGACAACATGCTTGCGGCGGCCGAACGCCTGGCCGATGCGCTCGGACTGGACCCAGGCAGGCGTGCTCGCTGGCGTGAGTTGGGCGAGTGTCTGAACTACAACGCCTACGGCGTCACCGAACAGGACCTCATCTACCCACCAGCGCAACTGGCCCGCGCGCTCGCCGGTCATGCCGATCCGGACGCGTTCATCGCGGCTGGACCGCATGTCGAGCGACTGTCGCAAATCCGCCGGCAAGATCTGGCGCTGGCGCAGGCCGTGGCTCCGCGCCACTGCAGCGAGGGCGCCAGGCTGCACCTGCTGCCCGATGCTGACTGGGCACGCCGGGTTTTTGGCAGCTACGCCAACCTGTGCGCGAACACGGAACCCGAGCGCGCACACGCGGTGCTTGCACCGCTGCGGCAAGCGCCGGACGGCGCTGGCAGCACGCCGGTGTATACCGTGAGCCTGCGGGTGCCAGCCAACGCGCCGCGCACCGCGCACGAGGTCTGCAGCGCATTCGGCGGCGGCGGAAGGGCGCGGGCGGCCGGTATCGACATCCTGCACGACGTCGAGGCCCTGGCCGCGGCGCTTGCCAGCACATTCCCTGAGCGCATAAGCTCCAAGCAGACACCATGAGCGATTCCACCCAACGCAGCGACCGCACCATCACCGTCGAGACCGCCGAACTCGGTCCGGTGCGCGTACGTCGGCTGTCGCTTGGCGGCATGGCGCGGATCGCAGAACGACTGCGCGCCGAGGGCAATGACAACGAGATCGCGCTCGGCGATGCCCTGGTTGCCGAGGTGATCGTCGCCGGGATGGAAGGTGATCCGCTGCCCGGCGAGCATGAACCCGATCCGTTCGACACTGCCCGCCTGGCGCTGCTCAGCGAACAGGACCGACGTTCGATCGCCGCGGCGGTTCTGACCCTCGAAGGCGTCAAGGCGGCAGGCGACGATGTGGTCGAAGACCCGCGCAGCGTGCTGGCCAGGCGCTATAGCCATGTGCTTGACCTCGGCAGCCGGCCGGAACACACCGCCACCGCGAGATTGCTGGTTGCCGACGAGCGTCTTCCCGGCGCGCCGGCCGAGTCGGCTGAATCGCATCCGCAGATTGCGCTGTTCGAGGGCATGATCCCGCCTGCGGCTACGCCAGCGCAGACCGGCGGTGGCACGGACAACCCGAAGTCTTCGTCGCGTGGCAACGCCTGGGAAAAGGAAAAAGCCGAGCTTCTCGCCGACATCGCCGACCTGCAAGAGCTGGTCGCCCTCGAGCGCGAGCGCAACGACGATCTGCAAGACCAACTGGCCGGGCAGCACGCCCGAGAGCCGCGCCGCGGCCTGCCGGCACTGAGCGCCGAATGGCTGGAACGTTATCGCTGGCCGGCGGTCGCGGTGCTCTCGGCCATCGTACTGGCGGTCATCGCACAATTCATCTGGATCGCGTCGCTACGCAGCGAAATGGCCGAACAACGCATCGCCTTCGAGACTCGGGCGGCCGAGCAGCAAAAAGCCCTGGACGAGGCGAATCGCCAGGCCACGCAGGCCAATGCGCGGGCCGATCAGCTGGCCGGTGAACTGGCAGCCCTGCAGGCCAAGCAAAAGGCGGCTGCGGCCCGGGTGTCCAAACCCGCCGCGAGAGCCACTCGCAGCGGCTCGAAGACCACAACGAGCCGGCAGCGCACGCGCTGATCAGACGTCGAGGCCCGGAGCAAGTCGAAGCCCGAAAGGCGTCGAAGCTCAGGCGCTGCGCAGCCTCGCCCCCCGGACCAGCGCGATCGCCAGCAGCGGCAAGACCAGCGCAAGCACCGTGGTCGTGATCATCAGCATTCCGAGATCCGAGTAATCCGCGGGCACCTTCACGGTGCCGGAGGCCGGATCGCGTACCTGGCGCGTCACATGAAAGACCTGGTTCAGGTACTTGGTGCCGAGCTGCGAGGCCGACAGCGCCAGATTGGTGAACGAGGCCATCACCGCAAAATAGGTGGCCTTGAGCTGCTCAGGCGCCGAATTGGCAATCCAGGCCAGCATCGGCACCATCGCGATCTGCCCGAGCGGCGATTCGAGCGCGGTATCGACGACCGCGATAAAGCGCGCATCGACGATGCCGCCGGTCATCGCCGCGGTCCAGTGATGCAGCCCATAGAACATGCCGACGATCGGCAGCGCGAGCACCGCGCCGACCACCGTCAGCAGGCCGACCACCGCGTAGATCGAGCGCTCTGCCATAAAGCGGCGAAACACAAACAGCCCGACCAGTGTCAGCACGCTCGCGATCAGCGACAGCTCGGACAGGAACTGCTGGTCAAAGCCAAGCTCGTCGATCATCCACCAGGTCTGGCCGGCGCCCGGCCCCGGCAGCGCGCGAAACACGAAGATCACGACCGCGGTGCCGAGCAAGGTTGCGCGCGCCTGCGGTTCGAGCTCACGCACCAGCCGCACCATCAACGTCACAATCACCGTCATCGAGGCGAGGAACACCAGCTCCTGGCCGTGGCGCCACTCGCCCAGACCGACCACCAGCGACACGCAAGCGAAGGCCAGTCCCCCGCCAAGCACCCACCAGTTGACCGGCGGACGCGCCGGCGTAATCAGCAGCGCAGCATGTGCCTCGGCAAGGGACACCCCAGCGGCGAGCAGGCTGCGCAGTGCCCGGCGCTGCAACACCATCGCGAACACCACGCCGGCCACCGAAATGACCGGGATCAGCAGCGCGATTTCGTAGACGGTCACGTACACCGCGACCCGCTCCTGTTCAGGCAGCGACTGCACCCCGCGCAACATCACCACGTTGACCAGCGCGACCATCAGCCCGCCGCCGACGATCGCAACCCGGCCAAGCGTTTGCATCGTCGTGTGCATCGCGCGCCGGTCATCCGCGTCGATCTCGCGGCCTTGCGCATCGCGATGCGGCACCGCCTCCACGGTCATCGCATCGGCGACCACATCCTGCATCACGTAGCCAACCGGTGCGAGCAGCGCAGCAAACACGTACCAGGCTTCGACGCGGGCGATCGCGCGCATCGCATCCGGGTCGGCGAGCAAGCCGATCATGATCGACAGGCTGACGGCGATCAGGCTCGCGCCCAGGAACACGAACAGCGACTTCCAGCGCCAGGTCAGGTCGACCAGGTGTCCGAGCGGCATCTTCAGCGCCCAGGGCAGGCCGGCCCAGAAGCCGAGTGCCGCCAGGAACTCGGCCGACAAGCCGAGATATTCCTTGACGAAGAAGGTGCCGACGATCGCGGTGAGCCCGGAAATGCCGGCGGCCACATAAACCATCAGCGGCGGCAGGTACGACAGCCGGAATTCACGCAGTAGTGCAGGAACCATTGCCAGCGACCCAATCTTTGAAGCGGCTACGTTACCATCGCGGAAGCTTTGTGTGCGCCGATCTGTGAGCGTTCACGCAGCGCCTGGCCGAGCCGCGCTGGCCAAGCTGCCGTCAACCGTCCAAGGTCCCTTCAGACATGAACGATTCGTCGCTGCATTCCAGGATCCTGACAGCCGTCGAAGACGCCTTCGACGAGCAGGTGGACTTTCTTGCCGACCTGACCCGCATCCCGTCGCTACGCGGCCAGGAGGCCAGCGCCCAGGACTTCATGGCTGCCGCGATGCGCTCGCGCGGCCTGGCGGTCGATCGCTGGAAGGTGAATGTCGACGACATCCGCCATCTGCCCGGTTTCTCGCCGGTGGCGGTCTCCTATGACGACGCCTGGAACGTGGTCGGCACCCACCGCCCGCGCAAGCCGGCGGGCCGCTCGCTGGTGCTCAACGGGCATATTGACGTGGTGCCGACTGGGCCGCTCGACATGTGGACCGATCATCCGTTCGACCCGAAGGAAAAGGACGGCTGGATGTTCGGCCGCGGCGCCGGGGACATGAAGGCTGGCCTGGTCGCCAACCTGTTCGCGCTCGACGCGCTGGCACGCTGCGGTGTGGCGCCGGCCGGCGAGGTCTACCTGCAATCGGTGATCGAGGAGGAGTGCACCGGCAACGGCGCGCTGGCCTGCCTGGCGCGCGGCTATCGCGGCGACGCGGCGATCATCCCCGAGCCGATGGGCGAGCATCTGCTCAGCGCGCAGGTTGGCGTGATGTGGTTCCAGGTCAAGGTGCGAGGTCGGCCCGCGCACGTGGCCGTGGCCGGCACCGGCGCCAATGCGATTGAAGCCTGCTGGCCGCTGGTGCAGGCGCTGCACCGCATGGAACACCGCTGGAACGAGCGCGGCCATCCGGCCTTTGAGGGGCATGCGCATCCGGTCAATTTCGTGCTGAGCAAAATCGAGGGCGGCGACTGGACCTCATCGGTTCCGGCCTGGTGCACTTTCGACATGCGGATCGGACTGTTCCCGGGCATGGACCTGGCCGAAGTGCGCCGCGAGGTCGAGCAAACCATTGCGGCGGCCGCCCGTGAGGACGCGTTCTTGTCGGCCAATCCGCCGCAGGTGGCCTATCACGGCTTCCAGGCCGAGGGCTGGGTGCTGCCGCAGGGCTCGGATGCGCAACAGCTGCTCGAGCGCTGCCATGCACATGTCTGCGACGATGCACTGCCGCAGGTCGCCAGCACCGGCACCACCGACGCCCGTTTCTTTGGCCTGTATCAAGGGATCCCCGCGCTGGTCTACGGCCCGCACGCCGAGAACATTCATGCGTTCGACGAGCGTGTGAGCCTGGACTCGATGCGTCGGGTCACGCAGACCATCGCCCTGTTCATCGCACAATGGTGCGGCACCGAGCCGCGCTGAACCCATCCATCCAGGAGAGCATCGTGTCCGCCATCGACCGCATCGCAGAATTCCACGCCGAGCTGACCGCGTTTCGACGCGACATTCACGCCCATCCGGAACTGGGTTTTGCCGAATCGCGCACCGCCGAAAAGGTGGCGCAGGCGCTGGAGAGCTACGGCATCGAGGTGCATCGCGGCATCGGCAAGACCGGTGTCGTCGGTGTCTTGAAGGCTGGCAACTCGACGCGCACGATCGGGCTGCGCGCCGACATGGATGCGCTGCCGATCCACGAGGAAAACACCTTCGATCACCGCTCACAGCATGCGGGCCGGATGCATGCCTGCGGCCATGACGGGCACACGACGATGCTGCTGGGTGCGGCACGCCACCTGGCCGCAACCCGCAACTTCGACGGCACGGTGCATCTGATCTTTCAGCCGGCCGAAGAGGGCCTGGGCGGCGCCAAGGCAATGATCGACGACGGGCTGTTCCAGCGCTTTCCTTGTGAAACCGTGTTCGGCATGCACAACCGGCCGCGGCTGCCGGTCGGACAGTTCTGCGTGCGCTCCGGACCGATGATGGCTGGCGGCGCATTTTTCGACATCGACATCACCGGCGTCGGCGCGCACGGTGCCCGGCCCGAAGCCGGCATCGACGCGCTGCTGGTTGCGGTGCAGATCGCCTCGACGATTCAAAGCATCGTGTCGCGCAACGTGCGTCCGGTCGACACCGCGGTGGTGTCGATCACGCAGTTCCACGCCGGCGACGCCTACAACGTGATTCCGCAGACCGCGCGCCTGTCCGGCACAGTGCGCGCCTTCTCCAAGGACGTGATGGCGCTGGTCGAACGCAACATGAAACGCATCGCGCAAGGCACCGCGCAGGCCATGGGTGCGAAGGCCGAGGTCGACTTTCGCGTGAATTTCGCACCGACGGTCAACGATCCGGAGCAGGCCGAGTTTGCCGCCTCGATCTGCAATGAGCTGGTCGGTGCCGACAAGGTCGATCGCAACCCGCCGCTGATCATGGCCTCGGAGGATTTTTCCTTCATGCTCGAGCAGGTCCCGGGCTGCTACATCAACATCGGCAACGGCGACGGCGAAGGCGCCTGCGAAGTGCACAACCCGGCCTATGACTTCAACGACGAAGCCATTCCGCTGGGCGCAGCCTTTTTCGTGCGCGCAGTCGAGCGCAAGCTGGCCAAGGCATGAGCCGCTCTGACGCCGGCTTGCCGGTCCGCTTCGAGGACGTGAAGGCGGCCGCCGGACGTATCGCGGGCATCGCGCATCGCACGCCAGTGCTCAGGTCGCGCACTGCCGACGCGCTGACCGGCGCGCAGCTGTTCTTCAAGTGCGAGAACTTTCAGCGCATGGGCGCGTTCAAGTTCCGTGGCGCGTACAACGCACTCGCGCAGTTCACGCCCGCCCAGCGCGAAGGCGGCGTGATCGCCTATTCCTCCGGCAACCATGCGCAGGGCATTGCGCTGTCGGCGCAGCTGCTGGGCATCAAGGCCGTGATCGTGATGCCCTCGGATGCGCCGCAGCTGAAGATCGATGCCACGCGCGGCTATGGCGCCGAGGTGGTGCTCTATGACCGCGCGCGTGAAAACCGCGAGCAGATCGGTGCGCGTATCGCCGCAGAGCGCGGCATGACGCTGGTGCCGCCGTACGACCATGCCCATGTGATCGCCGGACAAGGCACCTGCACGATGGAGCTGATCGAAGAAGTCGGTCCGCTCGATGCGCTGCTGGTGTGCGTCGGCGGCGCCGGTCTGGTGTCGGGTTGCGCCTTGGCGGCCAACGCGATGTCGCCCGGCTGCGAGGTGATCGGCGTCGAACCGCAGGCCGGAAACGATGTGCAGCTGTCGCTGGCGCGCGGCGAACGCGTGCACATCGCGTTGCCCGAGACCATCGCCGACGGCGCGCAGACGCAGCAAGTCGGCGCGCTGACCTTCCCGATCGTGCAGACACTGGTCTCGCGCATCGAGACCGTCACCGATGCGCAGCTCGTCGACACGATGCGTTTTTTCGCCGAACGCATGAAGATCGTTGTCGAACCCACCGGCTGCCTGGCCGCAGCCGCAGTGCTGCAGGGTCAGGTCTCGCTGGCCGGAAAGCGGGTCGGCGTGATCATCAGCGGCGGCAACATCGACGCCCTGCGCTACGCGAAACTGCTGTCGCAGTCGGGCGCACGCGAGCACTGATCGGCAGCCTCGGCGCGAACCTGACGGGCTCAGGCTGTGTGCCGGCCCGGTCGGCCGCGATCTCGAACAAACATGGCCAAGGAGCCAGGAGACCCCATCATGAAAATCCGTGAAATCGCCGGCGGACTGCAGTTTCCGGAAGGCCCGGTCGCGATGGACGACGGCTCGGTGCTGCTCGTCGAGATTGCGCGCGGCACGCTGACCCGGGTGGCGGCCGACGGCAAGGTGAGCGTTGTCGCCGAGCTTGGCGGCGGGCCGAATGGCGCTGCAATGGGACCCGGCGGCGACATCTTCGTATGCAACAACGGCGGCTTTCGCTGGCATCGCGACAAGTCGGGCGGATTGCGGCCGATGACCCAGCCGGACGATTACTCGGGCGGACGGATCGAACGGGTGAACCTGTCTACCGGCAAAGTCGAACGCCTCTACGAGCGGGTCGCCAGCGACGATGGCGAATTCGCGCTGCGCGGCCCCAACGACCTGGTGTTCGATGCGCACGGAGGTTTCTGGTTCACCGACCTGGGCAAGGGCCGGGCGCGCGAGATGGATCGCGGCGGCATCTATTACGCCCGCGCCGATGGCAGCGGCGTGCATCAGGCGCTGTATCCGGTGATGACACCCAACGGCATCGGCATGTCGCCGACCGGTGACGTGGTGTACTTCGCCGAAACCGAATCGGCGCGACTGTGGGCCTTTGAGACCAAGGGTGATGGCCACCTGGAGAAGCTGCCCTTCCCGTCGCCGCATGGCGCGCGCTTCATCGCGCAGCCGGGTGGCGTCTATCAGCGCTTCGATTCGCTGGCAGTCGACTCGATCGGCAACGTGCTGGTCGCCACCTTGCTGCATGGCGGCATCACGACGATCGCGCCCGACGGCAGGCTGCTCGGGCATCTGCCGCTTCCCGATCCGTATGTCACCAATCTGTGCTTTGGCGGGCCCGACCTGCGAACGCTGTATGTGACGCTGTCCAACCATGGCCGGCTGATCGCGATCGACGACTGGCCGGTGCCCGGGCTGCGACTGAACCACCAGTGAGCCCGGCCCGATCCGTTTCGGGGCGCATGGCAAACCATTCCCCAGATCTCCCATTCAAGGAACCAACATGGCATCCATGATCACGCTGACGTCCGCAGACGGCTTTCAGTTTCCCGCCTATGTCGCGCAACCGGCTGGCAAGCCGCGCGGTGCGATCGTGGTGGTGCAGGAAATCTTTGGCGTCAACAGCCACATCCGCGCGGTGGCCGATGGCTACGCGGCCGATGGCTACCTGGCGATTGCGCCGGCACTGTTCGAGCGTGCGTCGCCCGGGTACGAGACCGGCTATTCGGCCGAGGAGATCGCTGCAAGCCGCGAACTGATGAGCAAGGTCTCGACCGACGATGCGATCAAGGATGTCGCGGCCAGCGTCGACTATGTGAAGTCTGCCGGCAAGGTCGCCGTCGTCGGCTACTGCTGGGGCGGCACCATCGCCTGGCTGTCCGCAACCCGCATTGCCGGACTGGCCTGCACGGTGCCCTACTACGGTGGGCAGATGGGCAAGTACATCGGCGAGACGCCGCTGTGCCCGGTCATGGGCCACTTCGGCGAACAGGACACGATGCCCGCACCGGATCAGATTCGTTCGCTGGTCGACGCCCATCCGTCAGTGACCGCTCACTTCTATACAGCCGGGCATGGCTTTAACTGCGATCAGCGCGGCTCCTACAACGCCGAAGCCGCCGCGCTGGCCCGCAGCCGCACGCTGGCCTTCCTGGCCGAACGGGTCGGCTAAAGCGCGCGTTCAGCGAGCCGGTGGCGGCAGCCGCCGGCGCATCACACGGCGATACAGCGGCGGCAGCGAGGCCAGCAGCACCATGCCGGCGTAACCGGTGGGCATCTGCGGCGCCTGCTGCACCCGCAGCAGCCGGTCGGCCGTGTCCGACGGATGCAGATGGTGATGCGCATGCCTGGGTAGGTTGAACAGCAGCAGATCGGACACCCGGTTCGCGCAATCCCACACATGCTCCGGCCCGAAGCGCTGCGGCTTGCCATCGACCATCGCGCGCTGCAACCCCCAGTGCTCCACATAGTCGATGGTGCCGACCAGAAACTGTGCGACCAGCGCCTGCAGCGCGATCAGCGCGAGCGCCTGCGGCCCGGCCAGAGCGCTCGCCAGCAGCGCGTAGCCGGCAAATAGCAGTAGCAGTCGCTGCGGCAGTCCGAGACCCGCTGAGCCTTGCCGGCCCTGCCGGTCCAGTGCACAGGCACCGC
>JALRBB010000111.1 GCA_023257915.1 Quisquiliibacterium sp.
GCGGAACATCAGTTGCGGCGTCGGGTTGGTCGCCGACGGATTGTTCGAGCCGTGCACCTGTGTGTGGCAGGCCAGGCAGCTGCGGCCCTGCCACATCGTCACCACGTTCTTGCCGCTGGTGCCCGCCCCGATCTGCGGTCCCTGATCCGGATTGGCCCTGGAGTAGACCCCCGGCTGTCCGCCAAGCGCACCGACCTCGCCGGCGACATGCGGCGTGTGGCACTGCTGGCAAAGCATCGGCGGGCGCGCGGTGAGCATGCCGGCGATCGTGCTGCCGTGCGGGTTATGGCAGTTCGCGCAGTTGTCGGAGACCGGCTCATGCTGATGCACGAACGGTCCGCGCTTTTCGGCGTGGCAGCTGAAGCAGGTGTCGTTGGTGCTGTCGCGCTTGACCAGCTTGTCGCCGAATGAGCCGTGCACGTTGTGACAGGACGAGCAACTCATCTTGCCCTCGACGATCGGATGGCGCGAGGGCTTCATCGCCTGCACCCGCTGCTCCTTGTGGCAGCTAAAGCAAAGCGCCGCCTCGGTCGTCTTGCTCAGCGCACGGTCGTGACTGGTGTGCACCTTGTGGCATGTGGTGCAGGCGACATCGGCGCTCGGATGCGCGCTGCTCGCCCACAGGGCGCGCTTGGCATCCTTGTCGTGACAGCTCAGGCAGACCTCGCTGCGCTCGGCGGGCGGCAGCCCACCATGTTTACTGAACACCCGGTCCGGCTTGGGTCTTTTCGACACGCTCGCCGGCTTATCGATATGCGTCGGGCTCGGCCCATGGCAAGCGATGCAGCTTGGCGTGCGCACATCTGCCTTCACCGCGTGGGCGCTCTTGCTCCAGTCGGGAAGATCGTCTTCGTCATGGCAGCGCTCACAGCGCTTCGAGCCGTCGTCGGTGGCCGCGTTGACCATCGGCGTGGCGAACAGCGCAACCAGAAACAAACCTCCGATCGCCAGCAAACTCTTGATTCGCATTCGAAACCCTCACGCAGGAATCCGGTTCTCACGGCCAGGCAAGACACCGGCCCTGCGACTCTGCGTCCGACTTACTGCTGGCCGTGCACCAGATCGACGCCCTTGAAACCGCCCGGCGCATGGCAGTCGCTGCAGGTTTCCTTGGGCCCACTCAGATACTGCTGCTGCGTCGCATTCGCAAACTTCGCACCGCCGAAGCTGGTCACATGCGCAATCGCCGCCGAAGAGTCGTGACAGGCGGTGCAACTCGCCGCCTTCGGGGAGATCACCAGGTAATCGCGCGGATCGGCCCCGGTCTCACGGGCCGACACCACAGCCCCAAGCGGCCCGAGATCGTTCTTGTACGACCCGTTGACATGGCAGGCGTTGCAATTGATGCCATTGCCAGGCCAGTGCACCTCGGCGGCGAAATTCCCAATCCCCTGATAGCCACGCCGTCCCAGCAGGATCCAATCGCTCAGCTTCTCTCCAGCCGGCACGGCCGTCCCCGCCGCATACTGGACAATGCCCTCGGTCAGATAAATATCTGCAGTCGTCGTACCAGTCGTCGTCAGAACGCCAGCGGTATCAAAGGCACCGATCACCGGGTTGCCATAGGTAAATGGCGTTGTCCTCTTCGAATTGCCATGGATGCCATGAATCATCCGCTTGAACTGGTAGGACTCCTGCAGATCGAGCCCATTGGTCATCTTGGTCGACGACGATCGATTGGCGTCATGGCACAGCACACAGGCCTCGACGATATTGCGTGACCCTCCATGGAAGGCGTTGGACAGCGTGTTCGAGCCGGATGTGGTCCCGAGCGTGCTGTGACAGACATTGCACTTCTCGTTCGAGACGATCTGCCTTCTTGGCTTGAGGCCACCCGTCAAGGCGAATTCCTTCCAGGCGTTTTGCACCGAGACATTGACGTTGCCGCCATCGGGATGCTCCGGGCGCGGATCGGTCGCCGTCTTGACCATCAGCCTTGGTTCGGAAACCGCACCGTAGCTGATCACACGGGCAGTCCCCTTGGCGACCATGGTCGCGGTATTGGCCGGCAGCGTGATGTCGACCGCGTAGTGGTTCGAACCGTCGTTGATGCCGGCGTTCATGTAACTGTTGGCAGCCCCCCCGTTGTTGTACGACGTGAACTCGGTGACCGCATCGGGCTGTCCGACCAGATTCTGGTAGGCGATATACAGCCGCAAGCCGGTAAAGCGAGGGTCGTCCTCGAGTTTGTAGGCCGCATTGCCATTGGTCGGATCGGTCAGCGAGTACTTGACTCGCACCTTGCCTTCGAGTTCGGTGGTCGGCACCTGCAGCACCGCGACATCCTCGATGTTGACCTTGTACCGGGCTGCGTTCTCCTCGTTCTGGTTCCAGTGAACCCGCTCTGGCGAGAGCCCGTTCGGCCTGCCGTAGGCATCGGTCGGTGCATGACAGTCGTTGCACTGTTTGTTGGTCAGGTTCTTGGCCACGCCGGTGCCACCGAACAGCGGATCTTGCGCGATCGTCTTGTGGGAGGTCTCCCAGGCTGAACCCGGATTGTTTGCGTGGCAGGTCAGGCAGGCTTCCTTGCTGACCGCGCTCTTCCAGTTGTCGCCCTGCGGCGTCGCCGGATTGCTGCCGGAATGGCACTTCGTGCAGTTCCGAAGATCTTGCGGGAAGCCGACTTTTGAGTAGTCATAAACCCTGCCGCGATTTCCCCAGATCACATAGTCTTCACCACCGGCGCTTTCCTTGAGCAAGCGGCCCGAGTGCAGCTTGTGGACCATTGTGGCCATCGTCAGCACATGACCGCTTTCGGCGTCGGTGGTGCCGGGGTTATGGCACATCACGCAAAACTGGACATCGACGCGCCCGCCGCCATGGAACGACAGCTTGTCGTGACAGCCATTGCAGGAGCTCACATCGACCATTTTTCGGGTAGCGGCCGGATCGCTGACCGCCACCGACTTGTAGGCCGAATCGAAGCTGAAGTCGAAATACGGATTGACCCGAATATCCTGCGGCTCGACGCTGCCTGCAAACCATGCAGGGTTCGGATATGTGAGCTGGATCGCCACCCGATGCGTCTTGCCGCGATCGGCTTCCGGGATAACGATATCCGACGCAAACGTGTACGTGTAATAGCCGTCCGGGTGGTAGACCAAACGCGAGGGAGTGGAATCGGTTCGTGAATCGGTGGTGGCCTGCTGCACGGTGGCTGGCGGCACCTGCGTGCCGCCAGGTCCGAGACCTTCCTGCGCCGTTACGGTGTTCGAGATGTAGTTGAACCAGCGGTCCGGATTGCCGTCAGCGCCCCGTTCGAGGCGCGCAATCGCAAAGCGAAGATTGTCACCAACCTTGAGCCCCTCGACCACCTTGCCGTCGGAAAACACCGTGAAGTTCACCCTCAGCGGGCTGTTCAGCGTGACCGCCGGCAGGCCAGCGTCCTGCAAGATCACAAAGGCCGAAGACTTGTTGGTGGAAGTGTCGTTGACGGGGTTCGCCGCCGCGGCAGCGATCACCTGCTTGAGTGTCGCGTCAGGCGGCGGGGTAGAACCACTGCCCCCGCCACCGCAAGCTGCCAGCGCAGCGATCATCGAGAAGGCACCGATCCATCGAACGATTCGCTGTTTCATCTTCACTCCCCTTGCACACTGCTGCATTGCTGCCCGGCTGACCGACCGACCTGTCGATTGCAGAGTCGAATCCGGACCACATCGTCGATCACGACCCCTTCGGCGCCGCCCTCGCCTGTTGCGCGGCCGTGGCCGGCACGCGCGGAATCTTCAGCTTTTCCCGCAACTCCACCGGGCCCTCACCCTTGGGCTCCGTATGCGCGATGCCGAAGTGACATTCAATGCAGGTCCAGCCTTCGGCCCGCGCCTTCGCATGCCGCGAACGCGCTCTTTCGGACTGTCTGTCCGGATCCATCTTGTCGAAGGTGTGGCAGTTGCGACACTCGAGAGAATCGGTCTCCAGCATGCGGACCCACACCCGCTCGGCGAGCATCGCCCGGTGAGCCTCGTACTTCTCCTTGGTGTCGATGATTCCGCGCAGATGGCCGATGACCTCGAAGGTGGCGCGCATCTTGCGAAGAATGAGCGGCACCGGCTCATGCGGCACATGGCAGTTGGTACAGATCGCTCGCACGCCACTACGATTGATGTCGTGGATAGTTCCCTTGAATTCCGCATACGGGTTGTCGCGCATCTCATGGCAGCCGATGCAGAACTCCTCGGTGCTGGTCACGGCCAGCCCGTATGCGCCGCCGACCACCAGAACGAACGCAGCCATCATTCCGGACAGGGCGAGAGCGAGAGTCAGCTTCCATCGCTTGAGCAGTTTCTTGACAAGGCTCATCAGGGTCTTTCGCGCAGTCGGCGATCAGCGTCGGCCACCGGGCCTTACAGCGACAGGATCCAGGCAACCAGGTTCTTGATGTCGGCCTCGTTCTTGGTCTTGGGCGACTCGTGGGTTTCTTCCTTGCCGTCGACCTTGATCTTCGGGCTGGACGTCAGATGCGTGAAAAGCTTGTCTGCAGCATCAGCCTTACCCTTGTGTTTGGCCGAAATCGTCTTGTACGACGGACCATCTTTTTGCTTGTCAATCGAATGGCAGCTGGTGCACTTGCTCTTCTTGGCAAGCGACTGGGCGGCGTCAGTGTCGGGCTGCGCCTGGGCAGCACCGAAAGGCATCACAACAACCAGCGTCGATACAAGCAGCAAACGAAAAAGAATCATGCGGACCTCATGGATGAAAAAGCGGGCCTTCACGATCGCGGCCGAAACGCAAATGGCCGGACTCGCACCCATGTTCAAGCACCCGGATATCCCAAGTAACCGCAGCAAACGACCCGCGTCAACCGGGGTTAACCCCTAAAACACCAAATGGGTGATGGTTTCGCGCACAATAGAGACCGGTCTAACATCCATTGATTGCATACACATCGCCCCGTGCCGCGTAACAAGCAGTTCTCTTGTCTGATGTCGAACCCGCAAACCACCGGTGCTCCCTGCCGCCGGACAG
>JALRBB010000230.1 GCA_023257915.1 Quisquiliibacterium sp.
TCGCCGGCCAGACTGGAACCCGTAACGCTCCCTCACCTTCGTATTCGCCCGACTCCCAGGCGTAGGCGGCGCCCTCAAGACTGCCGTAGCAAATGGCCAGGAAGAATACGACTCCGCATAGCGACGCGAATGCGGCGAACCAGGAACGCGTTCGATCACCCAACAACGCGGTGATTACCTCGACATTCAGCATGCCGCCGGAACGAATCGCGTAGGCCGCCTGCAAATAGCAGACGATCACGATCGACAGCGAAATGATTTCGGGAGTGCCTTGCACCGGGCTGTTGAACACTGTGCGACCGAGGACGTCAGCAACGACCAAGAAGCACAGCAAAAACGCGAGAACGGCAGCCAGCACCATCAGGGATCTGGACAACCAGTCGGTCAGCCGAGTGAGCATCCGAACCACCTCCGGAGAAAACAGTTCGCCCGACTGCTTCAGCAGCCGGGCGAACAGGCACAACAGGGACGATTGCCGTTACTTGATCTGGTAACGGACCGGCCACTTGTGACCGAGCTTTTCGGCCTCGTCGAGTGTCAGCTTCAGGACCTGTGAGGCGGGTAGTCCTTTCTTGTCGAGTTCCGCTGCGATCGACTGCGGCCAATCCTTAAGCGACTGCGCCCATTCGGCGCGCACCGCATCGGGCACCTTCTTGACGGTCACACCCAGATCGGCGAGTTGCTTGAGCTGCTTGGGATAGTTGGCCTCGTTGACGGTACCGGTCTTGGCCTCGTACTCCTTGGCCACTTCGAGCAAGATCGCCTGTACATCCTTGGGCAGTTTGGCGAAACGCTTCGAATTGATCGTCAGCCCGTGCCAGGTGATCGCACCGAATCCGATCTCGGTGTAGTGCTTGGCAACCTCGTGCAGCTTGAAGTTGACCCATCCCGACGGGAACATGATCCAGCCGTTGTACACCCCGGTCTGCATCGAGGTGTAAGCCTCCGGCAGCGACGACTGCACCGGCGTGGCACCAGCGTACTCGAGCCACTTCAGATTCAGGCCTGCGCCGGCCAGCTTCTGGCCCTTCAACTGAGCCACCGTATCCCATGGGAAGGTGGTACCCAAGTTGTATCCATTGTCCGAGATCAGCGCCATCAGCTTCTGACCAAACTTCTTCTCAAAGACTTCGGACAGTGCCGGAACCTTGTCGTAGACCGATCGTGCCAATTTGACGCTCATCTCCGGGCTCATCGTGCCAAATGGCAGCATCACCTGGAAAGCGTTCAGCGGCAGATTGGAAGCCTCGAAACAGAAGCAATAACCACCGATGTCGATCAGGCCCGACTGCACCCCTTCGAGGGTGTCGGCGACCTTGACCATCGAACCACCATAACCTTCGACAAATTCGACCTTATGCTTGGTGCGCTCGGCGACCCGCTTCGTGACTTCCGGCACGAAAAAGTTTTGCATCAGGTTCACATAGGTGTTGGCTGCCGGATGGCCCGATGCGATGCGCAGCTTGATGTTGTCGGCGCTGGCACTGCCCGAGAACGCCAGGCCGAGCACGCTCGCCGCAAGCGCCAGCTTGAATTTCAGCTTCATGGTTGTCTCCTCGTTGAAGTCTGGCTAAACAGAAAGTCAGGGAACGATCACACTGGAACCGGTCGTCATGCCGGTTTCCAGATCTGCATGGGCACGCGCCAGATCGTCCAGCGCATAGCGCTGGTTGATCGATACCCGCAACGCGCCTTTCTCGAACATCGCGAAGACCGCAGCGGCCGATTCGCGTAACTCCTGGGTTGACGCGGTATAGGTCACCAGCGTCGGGCGCGTGAAATACAGCGAACCCATCTTTTGCAGCGTCGCGGCCTGCACCGGAGGCGGCGCGCCGGTGGTGGTGCCGAACGACACGAAGTAGCCACGGGCAGCAAGACTCTCCAGGCTCTGCTCGAAGCTGTTCTTGCCGACCGAGTCGTAAACCACCGGCACGCCTGCACCGCCAGTAATTTCCTTGACGCGGGCGACGATGTCATCGCTGTTGCGATCAAGGCAGAACTCATAGCCGTTTTCCAGAGCGATCCTGACCTTGTCAGGACCGCCGGCCACACCGATCATGCGCGCGCCGATCTGCTTGCCCCACTGGCCCGCGAGCAGACCGACTCCGCCGGCTGCCGCATGCATCAGCACGAACTGCCCAGGCTGCACCGGATAGCAGCGCTGCATCAGGTACTCAACCGTCATGCCCTTGAGCAGCGATGCCACGATCTGCTCGTCACTCATGTGTGCGGGCGCATGCAACAGCCGGGCAGCCGGATAGTTGCGATGCGTGGCGCAGGCGCCGAGTACCGGACCACTTGCGTAGCAGACACGGTCGCCGACCTTGAAGTCGTTGACGCCCGAACCAATCGCCTCGACGATGCCGGCTGCCTCGGTGCCCAGACCGGTGGGCATCGGTGCCGCGTACATGCCCGAGCGGGTGTAAATGTCCTGGAAATTGAAACCGATTGCGGTATGCCGGATCCGGACTTCGCCAGCCCCGGGTTCAGCCAACTCGACCGTCTCGATCCGAATCACTTCCGGCCCGCCGGCCTGGTACACCCTCGCCATCTTGCACTGCATGAAATAACGCCTTTCGTGAAATTCTTGGTCGAACCAGGTAGCGCTGAGTTCAGACCTTGACCTGCTCGGCCGGTTTGGCGTTCTCACCGGTGTCGGTCCAGCCCGGCACACGCCCGGCACGAACCGCCTCTTCCCAGGAGAAGTTCAGCTCCACCTTGATGCCGTTGACTGGTTCACGCATGAACAGCTGGTACAGGTCCGAGTTGTGCGCCTTGCGTTCGCTGAACTCGACACCATTGCGGGTCAGCCGCTCGACGAACTCGGGGAGTCCGTCACAGTTCAGGCAGATATGGTCAATGCGACCCGAACCCGGTGCGCCGGCTGCCGAATAGTCGATATCAGCCTGATCACTCGGCGTCTGCAGGTAGGTATCCTGATGCTGCGAATGCCGCGCCTTGCCGATGTGAATCACGTCCTGATCGCCGATGTACAACCAGCGCACCGGAAAACCGAACTCCGGGTGCGGGCCTTCGCGAAACCCCAGGTTGTCACAGAACCAGTCGCGCGTCGCGTCCGGATCATGCGTGAGGATCAGCACATGCTCGAGAAAGCGCAATCCCATGTCAGTCTCCGTGCGGAATGCTTCAGACCTTGCGCTCAGCCGCGATCGGACGGGTTTCTCCAGTCTCGGTCAGCGTGCGGGTCGCGTTCACGGACGCATAGGTCCAGAAGATCTTCATCGGTTCAGTCTCGGACATGTTGCGAAACCGATGCGAGATATTCGGCGGTATAAAGGTGGTGTCCAACGGCTTCAACTCCTGCGTCTTGCCCTCGTAATCGAGAAACGCATGGCCACTGAGCAGCATCACGCTTTCCTCGCAGTTGTGGCTGTGGAACGGAATCTTTGCGCCGGGACCGAATTCGGTGATGCCGTTGATGAAACAAGTGGCGCCGGTATCGGGCTGCACCAGTGGAATCGTGCGGGCACCGCCGCCGCGATCATGCGCGTCGATCTGATCGGGCCGCAGCACGGCGGGCTCGCGGGTGATAGTACTCATCTTGTGGACTCCTTGACTACGTCAATCTTGTGTGTCGTTTCGCTGTGTTTATACGCCAGATCCGGCAACCAGCGGAGTGATGCCCAGGCTGTCGGCAAGCTCGCGCAGTTCCGCGAACAGACCGGCCGCGATTGGAATTCCGGCACGCGCATAGCGCTCTCGCCGATCGTGACTTTGCTCACCAGGCAACCAGATGCGCTCAACCCCCGGCAAGCGCTCGCTGTCACGGATCTGCTGAATCAGCGCATCGACCGACGCCTTGAATACCGCAGGATCACCGAATGCCGACAGATCGATCACCAGGATCGACTGCCCGGTGTTGGTCACGCTCTGGTGGTCGGCGTTGAAGTCGACCACATCGCGCCCCATGGCCGCGCCACCGAGCGTGCCGGCAAGCAGGCCCACCATCAGCGCCAGGCCATAGCCCTTGTGCCCGCCGATTGGCAGCAAAAAACCTTCGTCGGCGCGCTTCGGATCGAGCAGCGGTTTGCCTTGTCGGTCGATCATCCAACCCTCGGGCATCATCTCGCCCTTCTTGGCCTTGGCTTTGACCTTGCCGTAGGCAGCCACCGTGGTCGCCATGTCGAGCACCACCGGCGCTTCGTCGCCAGCCGGAAAGCCGGCTGCAATCGGATTGGTCGACAACAACATGTCCATGCCACCCCACGGTGGCAGATGGTTGGCGTTTCCGACTGCGAAGTACAGTCCGATCATGTCGTGTTCGAGCGGCTTTCGCGCGTACAACGAGGCCGGACCGGCGTGATTGCTATACCGGGTGCTGACCCAGGCGACACCGGCCTCACGCGCCTTGGCAATCGCCAGATCGACTGCTCGCGACACCACCAGGTGGCCCATGCCATTGTCACCATCGACGATTGCACATGCGGCTCGTTCGCTGACCACCCGAATGTCCGGGTTCAGGTTGATGCCTCCGGCGCGGATGCGCTTGATGTACTGCGGCAGACGGATCACACCGTGACCGTCTGAACCCTGCAGATCGGCCTGCGCCATCAACTCACCGACCTTGGCAGCGTCTGCGGACGGCAGTCCCTGCGAGCCCAGTGCACGCGCGATGAAATCGCGCAAGGCTTCGAAACCCACGGCGGGGCTGACTGAACTGTTGCTGCTGACCGCTGTTTGCACGCTAGCGCCTGTCCGGAAGCGAGTGAATGTCTTGTGGACTGTAAAAGAGCGAGCAATGCGCTTCCAATACTGAATTTCCTCAAACCTATATCAAATTAGTATGGATTAGTGCGAAGATTCGTTCAGAAACCCCGTAAGAACGGGTTCTTACCATAGCAATCAGATATCGATATTCGCGAACAAGCCGTTCATGAACCTGCGCACCCTGGCCAATTTCGTTGCTATCGCCGATGCGGGCAGTTTGACCGCTGCCGCAGCGGCGATCCCGATTGCACAGCCGGCACTGACCCGACAGTTGCGTGAACTCGAGACCGAGCTCGGCACACAGTTGTTTCAGCGACTGCCGCGCGGAGTGCGACTGACTGCCGCCGGCATCGTGCTCTACGAAACCGCGCAACGCGTCCTTGCCGACATCGCAAGGACGCGGCAGCGACTCGCGCAGGACCGGGGCGGCTCTCGCAGCACCATCGTGCTCGGTGCCTCGCCAACGCTTGCCCGGGTCCTGCTGCCAGGTCTGTTTGAACGCTGGATCGACGCCCAGGACAGTATCGAATTACGCAGCCGCGAGGCATTCACCCCGCAACTGCTTGACTGGCTCGAACGGGGCCAGGTCGACATGGCGATCGTCACCAATCCGGAGCGAGGCCGCAGACTGTCGCTGCATCCACTGCTCGGCGAACCGTTTGCGCTCGTCTCGCATGCGCGTATGGGCATGGCGCGCATCGTCTCAGTCGAAGAACTCGACTCGATCCCGTTGCTGATGACCAGCCTGCATCGCGGAATCGTCGATCGACAGTTGATGCCTCTCGCCAGACAGCTGCGGCTGAAGGCGGAGATCGATTCGGTGGACTCAATCCGGGAACTGGTTCTGCGTGGCCGGCACGCCACGATCATGCCGGTGTCGGTCTTTAAGGATGCTGGCCGGGACACCGGAATCCAGATGTCGGAGATCTCCGGCGTCCAACTCAACCGGATGCTGGTGCTCGCCAGCAGGATCGAAAGGGTTCAAGATCCAGCGCTGGCCACCGCGCGCGAACAGGTCGAGAACGAGTTCTCCCGTCTGGTCGCAAGAGGAGTGTTCAGTCTGACGCGCTCGGAGCGCGACGCATCAACAGGCTGAGTCGCGCCGCTAGCTTGCCCGGCATCGCGCTCAATGCGGGATCCGCACTGGTTCGATCGCCCCCGAGCGAACTGACCGCATGATCGCCTCGAGCGTAGCGACATTGGCAAGCATCTGATCGGCGGGCACCGGATACGCCTCCTGACCGCGTATGGCCTTCGCGAAGGCCTCAAGATTCAGACGCACACTGGGCGCCGGGGGTGAGAACTCGCTGATGCGCGGCTTACCGCGCAATGCGGTTGTCACATCCCAACCGGTTGGGTTCTCGGGGTGGGTGCGGTCGCGGATCTCGATCCAGCCTTGAGACCCGTAAACCGCGAAGCGTCCCTCGAACGGCGTCGCTAGCACCGCGCTGACCATCGCGTTCGCACCGCCTGCGAACGCCATCATGATCGCCAACGTGTCGCCGTTTTCGAAATCGGAACCGCGGGTCGCAAGACGCGCCCAGACCGATTCGCAAGGCCCGAGCACCGCAATCGATAGGTCTACCACGTGAATCCCGGTAGCTGTCAGTGGGCCGACCGGCGCATGCCGATTCGACAGCCGCCAGTTGTCCTTGGGCAATGCGAAGAACTTGTCCTGGCTGAAATTGCCTTCGATCTGCAGCACCGTGCCCAGTTCGCCCGCGGCAATACGTCGGCGAAGCTCCTGCACCGCGGGCTCGAACCGGCGTTCATGACCGATGCCCAACACCCGCTGATACTGCCGGCAGGTATCGATCGCGAGCTTTGCATCACCGGCAGTCAGGCACAGTGGTTTTTCGCAGAACACATGCTTGCCGGCGCGCGCGGCCGCGACGATCTGCCCGGCATGGAACTCATGCGGCGTGCACAGAACGACCGCCTCGATCTGCGGATCGGCCAGCACCGCCTGAAAGTCGGCGAGCACCCGAAACCCGAGTCGCTGCGAATCGCCAGCCATCTGATCGCGGATCGCCGCGCTCGCTTCCACGACCGCGATCACGCGTAAATGCGGCGAATCCGCCAGCAGCGCGGTGATCGTCTTTCCCCACCAGCCATAGCCGATCACTGCGATCTGCACCGCATCATGACTTTCGATTTGCGCGTGTTCCATCGTCGATCCCTTCCGATGCCGCCTGCACCGCAGGCCCTAGCGGCCACCTCCCAGCCAGCCCCTTGCAAGAGGTAGGCCTGCGATCAGGCTACTGCGGCCAGCGCCTTGCGGGCTGCTGCGATCGTCTCGTCAATGTCGGCATCCGAATGCGCCGATGAAAAGAAAAACGCCTCGACCGGCGACGGCGGCAGATAGATACCGGCCTCAAGCATCAGATGGTAAAAACGCTTGAAGCGCTCGACGTCCTGGGTTTGCACCTGCGCAAAACTGTGCGGCGGCTGAGCCATCATGTACATCCCGGCCATGCCACCTTCGCTCTGCGCACAGAAGGCCACGCCGGCGTCACGGCCGGCATCGTTGAGCCCTTGCACCAGACGCGCGCACTTGCGCGACAGTTCGTCGAAGAATCCTGGCTTTTCGATCAGATCGAGCGTCGCCAGTCCTGCGGCCATCGCGATCGGATTGCCCGACAGCGTACCGGCCTGGTAGACCGGCCCCAGCGGCGCCATCATGTCCATCACATCGGCCGGGCCGCCGATTGCACCGACCGGCATACCGCCTCCGATGACCTTGCCGAATGCGGACATATCTGGCGTGACGCCCGTCACCTGCTGCGCACCACCAAGCGCAACTCGAAATCCAGTCATGACTTCATCAAAGATCAACAGTGCACCATGATCGGAACACAGCTTGCGCAAACCTTCGTGAAAACCCGGCTGCGGTTTGATCAGGTTCATGTTGCCGGCGATCGGTTCGACCATCACGCAGGCGATTTCCTTCGGATGCTGTCGAAAGAATGCCTCGACACTGGCCAGGTCGTTGAACTGGGCGACCAGGGTGTGGCGCGCGAGATCCTCGGGCACACCCGCCGAGCTTGGGGTTCCGAAGGCCAACGCCCCTGACCCGGCCTTGACCAGGAGGCTGTCGGCAGTGCCGTGATAGCACCCTTCGAACTTGATGATCTTGCTGCGGTTGGTGTATCCGCGCGCCAGCCGGATTGCCGACATGGCGGACTCGGTGCCAGAACTGGTAAAGCGCACCCGCTCGACTTGCGGAAACAAGGCGCAAATCCGCTCGGCAAGCGCGGACTCCATCACATTCGGCGCACCGTATGACAAGCCGCGTTCGGCCGCCGCCTTGACCGCAGCAACCACATGCGGATGCGACTGCCCGACGATCATCGGCCCCCACGAGCCCAGGTAATCGATGTAACGCTTTCCCTCGACGTCCCACATGTAGGCGCCATCGGCGCGGTCGATGAATCGCGGCGTGCCGCCCACCGCGCGAAACGCGCGAACTGCGGAATTGACGCCGCCCACGAGCACCTTGCGTGCGCGGTCGAATTCGATTGCATTGCTGGTCATGGATTCAATAGCTCCGGTCAAGTTGCCGAAAGTCTAACTGAGCGACCCGCTTCGCCGGGCACTGCCAGCCGGACCACGGACATGCCGGCCCGGGCGCCTCCACACCAGCAGGCTTGCAGCGACCCGACATCCGGGCGACCATCACGTCATGCAAACGAGAACCTCGCACGGCCCAGCCGTGCCTTCGGACAATCCCACAGAATCAGCGCAAAGCAATCAACCGGGTGCCGCACTCAGCGTGAATCTGGTTCGCGAGGCCGCCCGGCGAATCGACGGACAACTGATCGACACGCCGTTCATGCACTCGAAGACGCTGTCGGAAGTCGCCGGCTGCGAGATTTACCTGAAGTTCGAAAACCTGCAGTTCACCGCATCGTTCAAGGAGCGCGGAGCCTTGAACAAGCTGCTCGCGCTGACCGATGCGGAGCGCGAACGCGGCGTGATCGCAGTCTCGGCGGGCAATCATGCGCAAGGGGTTGCCTACCACGCGACCCGGTTGGGCATTCCATCAACCATCGTGATGCCCCGGTTCGCCCCGTTC
>JALRBB010000231.1 GCA_023257915.1 Quisquiliibacterium sp.
CCAGACGCTTTGCGAATACGCGATCGAGCGGCTCGCCGATGCCGGGATCTCAGTTGCCGAACGGCGGTTTCTGGTGGTTGGCGCCAAGGCGGCAGCACATCTGCAATCAGCCAGCCAGCCGGTGCATACATGTCTGGCAACGCCGGGATCGGCCGAGGGCATCGGCGAGTTGGTCGCGCAACTGCTGACGATCATCGACCGCCTGCGATTCGAGGGCGACGCAGACCGGGTCTGGCTATTCTTCAATCAGCATCTGCCTGCCGGACCTGATCGTTCCGCCGCGGGCGCGCGCAGGCGGGTGAGCGCGACGCCCGACGATCAGGACGACCCGCTGACCGAGCCGCGGACCGGCACTCGCCCATTCCTGGTGCATCTGTTGCCGCTGGACGAACATCACCTGCGCCGCGCGCGCGAGTTGCGCTGGCCCGGCCGAGGCCTGCCGACTCACAGCCTGCCCGCATCGACTTTGCTCGCGAGTCTTGTGCGCCAGTATCTGTTCGTGTCGCTATCGCGCGCCTGCGCCGAATCGCAGGCCAGCGAGCATCAGGCTCGCCTGCTGGCCACGCAGGCTGCCGAGCGCAATATCGCCCGCGAAATCGAGCGCAGTGGCGTTGAATTCCGGATGCTGCGTCAGGAAGCGATCACCGCGGAAATCCTGGATGTGGTCAGCGGGTATGAGGCGAGCCGAGGTGCAAACGCCGACCTGCCGGCGTGAATTGTGTGCCGCGTTTCGCTCAAGCCGATGCCAGCGCCTGCCCGCCGCCGAAACTGCCTGCGCTCGGCGGCACCCCGCCCGGCAACAGCCGTATCGCGCAGTACTTGAATTCCGGAATCTTGGCGACCGGATCGAGTGCCGGGTTGGTCAAGCGGTTGATTGCCGCCTCGTAGTAGCAAAACGGCACAAACACCGCTCCGCGCGGGGTTCCGGCATCGGCGCGCGCATACAGCGTGACGCTACCACGACGCGATTCGAGTGTGATCGCAGCGCCGGGTAGCACCCCGACCGCGGCGAGATCCCACGGATGCAGCAGCGCGGTCGGATCCGGTTCGATTGCATCGAGCACGCTGGCGCGACGGGTCATGCTTCCGGTGTGCCAGTGCTCCAGTTGCCGACCGGTGATCAGCACCATCGGGTATTGCGCATCGGGGCGCTCATCGGCCGCCACGATGTCGGCCGGCACGAAGCGGCCACGATCATCGTCGCTGGCGAATCGATACGCGAACATCACCGGCTCGCCCGGATCGCCTTCGTTTGCGCACGGATAGGTCACTGCGCCTTCGCGCTCCAGCCGCTCCCAGCTAATACCGCCGATGCTCGGCATCAGATGGCGCATTTCGTCGAAGACCTCGGCCGGACCGGTGTAATTCCAGTCGAGGCCGAGCCGGCGTGCGATCTGCTGAATAATCCACAGATCCTGGCGCGCATCGCCCGGCGGCTCGATCGCCTGTCTGCCGATCTGCACGATGCGATCGGTATTGGTGAAGCTGCCGGTCTTTTCCGGAAACGCACTGGCCGGAAGCACCACATCGGCGAGCATCGCGGTCTCCGTCGGAAAGATGTCCTGCACGACCAGAAACTCGAGCCCGGCCAGCGCCGCGCGCGCGTGGTCGACGTCGGGGTCCGACATCGCCGGGTTTTCTCCCTGCACGTACATGCCACGCACCTGTCCGGCCCGGGCGGCGTGCATCACCTCGACGACTGTCAACCCGGGCCTGGCATCGAGCGTACCCGGCGACAATTGCCAGGCATGCTCGAAGCGCGCGCGCGCCGCCGGATCGGACACCGATCGATAGTCAGGCAACATCATCGGGATCAGACCCGCGTCGGATGCGCCCTGCACATTGTTTTGCCCGCGCAGCGGATGCAGACCGGTTCCGGGCCGACCAATCTGCCCGGTCATCAAGGCCAGTGAAATCAGGCAACGTGCATTGTCGGTGCCGTGCACATGCTGGCTGACCCCCATGCC
>JALRBB010000242.1 GCA_023257915.1 Quisquiliibacterium sp.
GCGAGACACTTGCGGCCGGTGACGTCTGGCATGGCGCCGTGACGCTCGCGCTCGGACAGGGCTTATCCGTCCAAGCCGCGGTGCGCAGGGCCAACGCAGTGGCTGCGCTCAAGTGCACGCGTGTGGGTGGCAGTCGTGGCATGCCCGAGGCGCATCAATTCAGAGAGTTCTTGGGACAGGTGAACGCGTGAAACCAACAATCGGAAAATGGCGCGGGCTTCAGCGCATCAGCGACGGGCAGGGACGCTTTCTGATGCTGGCGGCCGATCAGCGACCGCCGATCAAGAATGTCATCGCCAGATTCTTTCCCGACGGTAGCGCACCCTACGATGAAGTGGCGCGTTTCAAGCGTCTGCTCGTGCAGGCCTTGCAGGCACGGGCCAGCGCGGTGCTGCTGGATCCGTATTACTGCCTTTCAGGAGCGCTGCATGCGCTGGACCCTGGCAAGGGCCTGGTGATGACGCTGGAAGAGTCGCAATTTCAGGAGACTGCCGGCGGACGTTTGTCTTCGGTGATTGACGGCTGGAGCGTTGGCAAGATCAAGCGCATGGGTGCTGACGCGGTGAAGGTTCTGGCGTGGTATCGGCCAGACGCCGAATCGCAGGTGATCGAGCATCAGCGCAATTTCGTGCGCCGGATTGGTGACGAGTGCCGTCGCTTTGACATCCCGTATCTGCTCGAATTACTGGTTTACCCGCTTCCCGGAGAGGCCGAGGCGGGCAAGGGCTACGAGGAGATGAGCGGCAAGAAGACCGAGCATGTTCTCGATTCGGTCCGTGAATTTGCCGACCCGTCCTACGGAGTCGATATCTTCAAGCTTGAGTGCCCGATCGCATCGAAACAGTTCCCGGCGCAAGGTGCTCCGGGGTCTTCGCAAGCCTTGGCGCTGTTCGAGGAAATCAACCGCATCGTTGACAGGCCGTGGGTGATGTTGTCGGCCGGCGCATCCGCCGAGGATTTTTACAACGTGCTTGAACACGCTTGTCGGGCCGGTGCTTGCGGCTTTTTGGCTGGCCGCGCGATCTGGCAGCAGGCCTTCAGCGCCTATCCGGATTGGGCGTCGGTGCAAGAGGGTTTGCAGCGCGATGCACTCGCGTATCTGGAACGGCTTTGCGCGCTGACCGAATCAACCGCGTCAGGCCAATCCACGCAACAAGCGGTAAGCACGCAGCAATCCCGTCTGGCAGCCCTGAAGGGCCTGGCGCCCAGGGGGTACGGCGAGGCGCAATGAGCCGAATTGCCAGTCGGGCGACGATTCGGGATGTGGCGGTGCGCGCCGGTGTGTCGCCGATCACCGCCTCGCGGGCGCTGAACCGGCCTGAACTGGTTCGCGAAGCAACGCAGCGCAAGGTGCAGGCCGCAGCGCTCGCCCTGGAGTATCTGCCAAACCTCGCCGCTCAGACCCTCACTGGTGCCAAGAGTCGGATGATCGGCGTGGTCGTGCCGACGCTCGCCAATCCGATCTTCGCCGATGCCTTGCAGGCGCTGTCGGAAAGCCTCTCGGCATCCGGCTATCAGTTGCTGATGGGCAGCAACGAATACGACCTGCACGCCGAGGAGCGGCTTATCCGGACCTTTATCGCCCGGCGTGCCGACGCGCTGGTGCTCACCGGTGGCCGCCGGACTGCATCAGCCGACAACTTGATCCGAAGCCATCGGATACCGATGCTCGAGATCTGGAATGTGCACTCGCATCCGCGCCATTACATGGTCGGTCTGTCGCACTACGATGCGGCGCGCACGATGGGGCGGTATTTGCTGTCACGCGGATATCGGCGCATCGCCTATATCGGTGGACGCCTGAATAACAATGATCGCGCGACCGCCCGATTTCGAGGATTCCTGCGCGCGATGAAAGAGGGCGGAGCGCGGGTCGACGCCTCGCTTGCTGTCGAGACGGATTTCAGTTTCGACGGGGGAGTTGCCGCAATGGCCCAGGTGCTTGCCGAGAGACGTCGACCGGATGCGGTATTTGCCTCATCCGATGTGGTCGCGCTGGGCGCCTACGTCGAGTGCCGTCGGCGCGGCATTCGTATCCCGCAGGACCTGGCCCTGGCCGGCTTCGACGATGGGCCGACCTCCGCGCTGGTCGAGCCGGGGCTGACGACGATTCGCATACCCAGGCGAGAAATCGGTCTTCGGGCCGCGCAAGTCGCGCTGGCGTTGATCCAGGGCCAGGCAAAGGTGCGCAAGGCGCACGATCTGGGATTTGAGCTTGTCGTCAGAGGCTCAGCCTGACTCTGGCAGTGTTTGCACCGTCTCGGGTGCAGGCCTCCCAGCCCAGACAATCAGGCAGGCCAGTAACGTGGTTGTCGCCGCAACCACCAGCCCTGGTCGATAGCTGTCGAAGCTGTCGCGCAGCGCGCCAAGCGCCAGCGGACCGGCGGCGGAGCTGAACTGCGTCACGGTCGCGACACTGCCGTAGATCTTGCCGAATGAGGCCGGTCCAAACTCGCGACGAACGATGATCGGACTGAGCGTGGTGATGTGGCCGATTCCATAGCCATACACCAGGCTGCCGATGATCAGGGCCGTGACGCCCGGCCAGGCAGCCATCAGCACTAGCGCGCCCGCCTGCGCCAGCAGGATCCTGGCCGCGAGCCGGCGCACGTCGAGCTGATCGACCCGTCGGGCCAGCATCAGTCGCCCGGCGAATGCGGCAATCCCTCCCGCCGCGACCAGCAGGCCAGCGCCTGTCGCACCCACCAAGGGCGCAGCCAGCGTCACATGATGCGTGATGAAACCGACCTGGGTCATCAGCGCCAGCGCGAAGCCGGCAGCAATGCTCCACAGCAGGCGTTTGCGGTTTCCCGGATTGGCAGCCGGAACGCTGGGCGCGGTGGCTGGCTGCGAGACGCTTGCCTGCGACGCATCGCCATCGCGCTGCAACCCGAGTTGCGCGGGGCCGCGAAAGCGTAGCACCCAGCCGATCAGAGGCAGCAGCATCAGTGCCGC
>JALRBB010000317.1 GCA_023257915.1 Quisquiliibacterium sp.
CAGCGGCTCGACGCGTTCGCCGCGCAGGTCGGGCTCGCCCCTGTCCAGCACCACGTCCGCCAGGACCAGGTCGGGAGCAAAGGCATGCCCCTGCCCGGTCAGCTCGCCCTGCCGATCCAGCACGAAGGACAGACCGTCGAACACCAGCTCGTCCTGACCGCCGACCAGATTGGCCGCAAGCATCGGCATGCCCTGAAGCGTGACGTTCTCACGCGCCGTGTCCAGTCGCGAGTTCTGCTTATTCAGATGATAGGGCGAGGCGTTGAGCACCAGCAGGACCTGTGCGCCGGCGGCCCGAGACGACTCGGGTGCATGCCGGAACCAGAAGTCTTCGCAGATGACCACCCCGAAGCGCACGCCCTGGACCTCGAACACCAGCGGCCGATTGGACGGTTCGAAGTAGCGCTCCTCGTCGAACACATCATAGTTGGGCAGGTCATGCTTGAAATACTCGCCAACCTGCGCGCCGCGATGCAAAAGCACCGCTGCGTTGTAGCGTAGTCCGTCACGACGAACCGGCGTGCCAACCAGCAGATGCATGTCGAGCTGGGCGGTTTGTTCGGCGATCCACGACAGTGCAGCATTGCACTTGTCATAGAATGCGCCGCGCAGCAGCAAGTCTTCGGGTGGATAGCCGCAAAGCGACAGCTCTGGCGTCAACAGCACGGAAACACCCCTGGCCGCTGCGTCGCGGGCTGCCTGCACGATACGCTGCGCGTTGCCGTCGAAATCGCCGACGGTTTGGTTCAGTTGCGCGGCGGCGATTCTGAGAGCCATGTTGTGATGGGGCACTGTTGATTTGAACGGGCTGAATTATCGCACGCGACTGATCGAGGACCTCGGTCTGATCGGCCGGGATCACTGGGATGGTCTGGTGCGCGCTTCGATGCGTTGCGCCGACCCCGCCGGTGAGAGTTGCCGTGCGACCGACGGATTGTCGGGCGGACAGCCCGATCCTTTGCTGCCGGCCTTCCTGCGCTACGACTTTCTGCACGCCTTGCAACACACCGGCTGCGTCGGCCCAGGCACCGGCTGGCAGCCGCTGTTCCTGACTCTGTGGCACAACAAGCAGCTACTCGCGGCCACCCCCTTGTATGCGAAGGCGCATTCGTACGGCGAATATGTGTTCGACTGGGCCTGGGCGGATGCCTACGAGCGACATGGGCTGCAGTATTACCCGAAGCTCTTGAGCGCGATCCCGTTCACGCCGGTGACCGGTCCGCGGTTGTTGGCGGTCGATGCACAGGCGCAAGGCGCACTCATCGACGCACTGCTTGAGCAGGCACGCGAATCGCGGCTCTCGTCTTTGCACCTGCTGTATCCACGCGCTGACGAAGCTGAAGCGCTGCGCGCTGCCGGCCTGATGCTGCGCCGCTCAGTGCAGTTTCACTGGCGCAATGACGGATACCCAGATTTTGAGTCGTTCCTGGCGACTCTGGCGCAACCCAAGCGCAAGAAGATTCGAGCCGAGCGCCGCAAGGTTGCACAAGCCGGGATCACTTTCGAGCGCCTCATCGGTGGGGCGATCGAGCAGCGCCACTGGGAGTTCTTTGCGCGCTGCTATGGCAACACCTACGCCGAGCATCATTCGAGTCCGTATCTGAACCAGGCTTTTTTCGAGAGGATTGGCCAGACGATGCCGGAAAACCTGGTGCTGATCCTTGCCAAGCGCGGCGATCAGCCCATCGCGGCCAGCCTGCTGGTGCGGGACGCAGACCGGTTGTACGGGCGCTACTGGGGGGCAATCGAACGGGTGGACTGTCTGCACTTCGAGACTGCCTACTACCAAGCGATCGAAGCGGCGATCGATCTGGGCGCGGGCGTCCTGGAAGGCGGCGCCCAAGGCGAGCACAAGATGGCACGCGGATTTCTTCCCGAGGCGACCTGCTCGGTGCACTGGCTGGCGGAACCTGCGTTTGCCGATGCCGTCGACCGGTTCCTGGCCCGCGAAGGCAATGCCATGGCTGGCTATATCGACGAACTGCGCGAGCGCAGTCCGTTCATCGCGGATTCGCGCTGAAGCGCTCGATCAACTGCAAGAGCGCTTGCGACACCCGAGCAGGCGCGCCGCCTCAGAAATTCGGCTTGACCTTGGCGTTCTGGTAGCGGGCAATGCCCTCGAGAATCTCGGTTGCGGCTGACTCCGGGCCTTCCCAGCCAACCACCTTGACCCATTTGCCCGGCTCAAGATCCTTGTAGTGCTCGAAAAAATGGCGGATCTGGTCCATGCGCTCGCGATTGATATCCTCGGGCCGACGCCAGTGGCGATACCAGGGCAGGATCTTGTCCAGCGGCACCGCCAGCAGCTTGGCGTCACCACCCGCCTCGTCCTCCATCTTGAGCATGCCGATCGGCCGACAACGCACCACCACCCCGGGTTGCAACGGATAGGGCGTGATCACCAGCACATCGACCGGATCACCATCGTCGGAGATGGTGTGCGGGATGTAGCCGTAATTACACGGATAGTGCATCGCAGTGCCGATGAAACGATCGACGAACAGGGCGCCGGTCTCCTTGTCGACCTCGTACTTGACCGGGTCGGCATTCATCGGGATCTCGATGATCACGTTGAAGTCGTTCGGAATGTCCCGTCCGGAATCGACGCGGTCGAGATTCATGGCTGGATGAGCTCCTGTAGGTGATGGTGCGAATGCGCCGCCTCGCGTGCCGTGGAAGGATCTTGCAGGACGTTGCGGGCGAGCATTGTAGCGACAATTTGTGCGCTGCACCATAGCACCCAGACAAGTCCGACGCCGCCCTGCCGTTAAAATTCCAAGCAAACTCAGCGTCGCGGTTCGCGACGAGCCAACTCGCACCCCCTATTCTTTCTGGCGAATTCCAATGCTTCAAGCTCCAAGCAAATACCAGCACTTCATCGACAACGTCGCGGTCGCTGCGGCAAGCGGGGAATCGATTGCGGTCGTTGACCCCTCCGACGGCTCGGTCTTCGCTCAACTGGCGCGCGGCACAGCGGCCGATATCGACAAGGCCGTGATTGCAGCGCGACGTGCCGCCGACGGCGTCTGGGGCAAAACCACGCCGGTCGAGCGTGGTCGAATCCTTGCACGCTGGGGGCTGCTGGTCGCCGACGCAGTGGCCGAACTCGGTGCGCTCGAGTCGCGCGATACCGGCAAGCCATTGCGCCAAGGTCTGGCGGACGCCAATGCGCTGGCACGCTACTTCGAGTTCTATGGCGGCGCGGCCGACAAGTTGCACGGCCAGACGATCCCGTATCAGAACGGCTACACGGTGCTGACCATCCGGGAACCGCACGGGGTGACCGGGCACATCATTCCCTGGAACTATCCGATGCAGATCTTCGGACGCTCGGTCGGTGCTGCGCTGGCCGCTGGCAATGCCTGCGTCGTCAAACCGGCCGAGGACGCCTGCCTGTCGCTGATCAGGGTTGCCGAACTCGGCGCGCAGGCCGGACTGCCGCCCGGTGCGCTGAACATCGTTACCGGCCTGGGCAGCGAGGCGGGACAGGCACTGGCCGACCACCCTGGCATTGACCATATTTCGTTCACCGGATCGCCGGAAACCGGCAAACGGGTGGCGCAGTCGGCTGCAGCGCATCACTGTCCGGTCACCCTCGAACTGGGCGGCAAGTCACCACAAATCGTGTTCGAGGATGCCGACCTGGATGCCGCGCTACCAGTGCTGGTCAACGCGATCATCCAGAACTGCGGACAGACCTGCTCGGCAGGAAGCCGGGTGCTAATCGCCGCGGGCATCTACGACCGACTGGTCGGCCTGCTGGCTGAGCGCTTTCAGGCCTTGCGCGTCGGTCCGTCGACCAGCGATCTGGACCTCGGGCCGCTGATCAACGAAAAGCAACTGCACCGTGTACGCGAGTACCTCAGCGCCGCGCAGGCTGGCGGGCTGGAGATTGCGGCCAGTGGCTCGGTGCTACCGGACGTACCCGGAGGCGGCTTCTATCAGGCCCCAGCCCTGCTGGCGTCCGTCCCGAGCGATAACCTGTTGTTTCAGCAGGAAGTGTTTGGCCCGGTTTTGGTCGCCACCCGGTTCCAGGACGAAGCGCAGGCTCTGGCGCTGGCCAATGACTCACCCTACGGGCTCGTTGCCGGAGTCTGGACGCGCGATGGCGCCCGCCAGATGCGCATGGCACGGGGAATCCGCACCGGTCAGGTCTTTCTGAACAACTACGGGGCGGGCGGCGGCGTCGAATTGCCGTTCGGCGGTGTCAAGCAAAGCGGCTACGGGCGTGAGAAGGGCTTTGAGGCGCTGTATGGATTCACCACGCTCAAGACCATCGCGATGCGACACGACTGAAGTGGATCCAGGACGCGCAAATCATCGTCAAAAGCAATTTACAAGGAATGCAAGGCCATGAGGCTTGAAGGAAAAGTTGCCATTGTTACCGGCGCCGGATCTGGCTTCGGCCAGGGCATCGCCGAGCGATTCGCTGCTGAGGGCGCGAAAGTCATCGTCAACGACATCCATGCCGAAAACGGTGAAAAGGTCGCCTCATCCATTCGCGCCAGCGGCGGTCAGGCACGCTTTGTTGCGGCCGATGTGACTCACGGCGAGCAGGTGCAGGGGCTTCTGAAGGCAAGCCTGGAGGCCTACGGCGCGCTTCACATCGTGATCAACAACGCCGGGGTGTCGCATCGGAACCAGTCGCTGCTGACTGTCTCTGAGCAGGATTTCGATCGCGTATTCTCAGTCAACGTGAAGAGCATCTACTGGAGCGCGCGACACATCGCTCCATATTTCATCGAGCACGGTGGCGGCTGCTTCGTCAACATTGCGTCCACCGCCGGCGTGCGCCCGCGCCCCGGGCTTGTCTGGTACAACAGCAGCAAGGGCGCGGCGATCACTGCCTCCAAGGCAATGGCCGTTGAACTTGCCCCGCATAAGATCCGGGTCAACGTCATCAATCCGGTCGCCGGTGACACGCCGCTGCTGGCAACCTTCATGGGCGAAGACACCCCAGAGTTGCGCGCCAAGTTCGTGTCGTCGATTCCGCTGGGCAGGTTATCGCTACCGGCAGATGTCGCCAATGCCGCGCTCTACCTGGCTAGCGATGAGGCCGAATTCATCACAGGCGCCTGTCTCGAAGTAGACGGCGGACGCTGCGTCTGAGCCTCGCTAAACGAGCAGGTGGTCAGTTCGATTTTCCACGCAACAGCGCCGCAGCCCGGTAATGCACCGAGGCGTCTTCAGGACGCTCCAGCGCCTCGTGCAGTTCGGCCATGGCCAGATGACCGGCCACTGTGTCGGTACGCAGCAGGCTGCGCCGTAGAAATTCTTCAGCCTTACCCCAAAGTGCCGCAATCATGCACAGTCGACCGAGAGCGAGCGTCAGCGCCCCGTCATCACCATGGCGAGCCAGCCAGCGTTCGGCATGCTCGATCCGTTCGCGAGCCGGAATTTCATCGAGCCCGGTATAAACCTCCAGCAGCATCGCCGAGAACTCCTTGTCCATCGCCGACTCAATCAGCTTTCGGGCATGCGCCTGATCGCCTGCTCGCGCCAGCGCGCTGGCGGCAGCCTCGACGCTCTCCGGTAGTTCGCGCTCGAAACCTTTGAGCCCGCGCAGCGCCTCGCGCACTCCCGCCGAGTCCCTGCCCTCGACAGAAAACAGACCCCGACAGGCCCTGACCCGTAAGGCTCGAATTGCGGTGTCCGGTAAGGCGTCACGCTTTTCCAGCAATCGAAGCACCTGTAACACGCGCGCCCAATCCCCAGATTGCTCATGGGCGCGCAACGATGCCCGCATCGAGTGAATATGGCGCAGCCCTCCCCCATGGAGTCGCTCCAGCGCGAGCAGCGCACGCGCCGGATCATCGTCGTCCAGCGCGAACTCGGCGGCCAGCATCAACTCGGCCTGTGTGCTGTTCTTTTCGCCTTCGGCCAGTTCCATCCAGTGATCGCGTCGCTCATTCTCATGCATCCGATGCGCGGCGCGCGCTGCCAGCAAGGCGCCGGCACCGGCCAGTTCGTCGTCTTCACGTGCCTGCTTGGCAAGACGCTCGGCACGCCCGAAGCGACCCTCGAAGAACGCAAGCAATGCGTCGCGCAGCGCGATTCGTGCCGAACCGCTGCGGCGGCGCTGCCGGTACTCCCGAACCCGGGTTGGCAAATCGAACGCCTTGCCCATGGCGATCAGCGCCAGATGCAGCAGTAGAAACAAAACCAGCAGCGCCAAAACCGCAAAATTCACCGACATGTCGACGCGGTAAGGCGGCCACAGAATGGCGACATTGCCATGGTTGAATCGCATCAGAATCGCCAGGGCGACCCCTAGCGAGACGATCATGAAAATCCGGATCAGCCAGCGCATTGCTCGCACCTAGCGCCGGGCATCGCGTGCCGCTCGCGCGGCTCGCACAGCCGACAACGTGTCTGCCAATGAAGGGAGCTCCACGGCGATCGTACTGGCGCGCAATTGCCGCAAGGCCGAAATCGCGCTGGCAACACCGCGTTGCTCGACATCGTAGTACTTGCCGATCCACTCGATCGTGAGATCCAGATCTGCCCGAAAGACCTGCTCGTTACGCGCCAGCAGCGCGATGCGCGCTGACAAGAGTCGCAAGCGGATGTTCTCGCGAACGAAATACCGCTCCTCGGGTGCCAGCAGCATTACCTCCGGCGCGTCGATACGGCTCACACGGAACAGCTGCGACAGCTCTCCAAGGAAGGCCTGCCAGCCCTCCAGACCCGCGTCGGCGATCCGGGAGAACGAGAATCCGGCCACCGCCTCGCGACTGCGCCTGGCTTGGCTGTCGACAGCCTGCGCACCACCGAGTTCGGCGCGTTGCGGCAATTGCGACAAGCTCCCGGACACCGAGTCCAGACGCAAGGCAAGGCCGATCACATCAACCGCCGGCAAGGCCTTGAGACGCTCGATGTCACCGGCAATCATCCTGCGCAACCCGAGCGCTTGCGGCTGATCGATCCGCTTGAGTCGCTCGTCTGCATCCTGCAACGCAATCAAGGCACCAGACACGTTGCCGCTGACCGCCAGTTGCTGTGCACCGAACGCAATCGTGTTCTCGGCTTCGGCCAACGCCGAACTCAGCGAATCCTGCGCAATGCTGCGATACATCTGCTCGAGCTGTGATTGCTGACCGATCGCTTCGGCAAGCTTGGCCTCGAACACCGCGGAGCGCCCCTGCAGATCGCGCACCGACTCCTGAGACTGGCGAAGCTGTCCCTCAAGTGCGCCGATCCGGGTATCGCCAGCCCGCAGTCGGGAGGCAGCCTCCCGGGCCTGCGCTTCGCCCCGCTGCCATTGATAGACAAGCGCGGCGACCGCAAACAGCGCGACGACGAGCGCGGCGACGGCCACAACACCGGATCGCGTCCCCGAGGGCGCAGTTCCAGTCATGCCACGACCACTGTGGGTGGCAGCCAAGGCATCCGGAGACGCCCGGTCGGGCGCTTTTTCCGCCTGCTCGGGTCGGGCCGATACCCCGGATGGCATCGTCTCGCTTGCAGCTTCTTTGTTGTCGGTCACTTGCGGGCCCCGGTTGAATTCAGCTCGATTCTATCGCGCCCACGAGCGCCTGTTCGCCGGGCTCGATGAGCCGTGCCCGCGACCACCCACAACCGATCAGCGCGCGCACGATGCGCGGATGCGGTGCCAGGGCCTGCTGTCGATGCGCCCAGGCGGCGATCGCCTGGCTGCGCATCGCTTGATCGAGGCGCTCGACCGCATCCAGAACCGTCAACGAGAAAACCGCCTGCAGTCCGTGATTGGCCCAATCGGCCAGCATCGACAGGCCTGTGCGGTCCGGATCCAGCGCTTCGCTGCGATACACCACCAGTCGCTCGACTTCAGCACCCCGCCCGCGCAGGGTCTCAAGCCAGTCACGGCGCCCTAGCGCTCCGGCAATGACCAGCACGTTCAGTCCGGCCGGTTGATCAAAGGGCGGGCATCGCAGCAACGCATCGGCATCATACGGGGCTGCGGCGGGGTGAACGATGCGCAGCCCAGCGGGCAACAAGCCTTGTTCGGCAAGCGCCTGTGCACTGCCCGGACCGATCAGTCCGATTCCGGTCTCGGCCGGCCAGCGCAGCCCGCGCGAGATCAGCGCATCGAACGTGATGTCGATTGCCCCTGGGCTGACGAACACCACCCAGTCGTAAACGGCGAGCCGCCCGAGCTGACTCAGGACCTCCGGCTGATCGGCCGTCGACACCAGACGACGCATCGGAAGGTAAGCCACCTGATGGCCACGCTCGCGCAACCGGCGCGCAAGGCCGTCACCACGCGGCAGCGGCTGCGTCAGTGCGATACGGGTCACGGCACCGGCACGAAGGCTTGGGCCCCCTGCGCAAGCAGGCTCTGTGCAACCCGCTCGCCGAGCTGCTCGGCCAGCCCCCGATTGACCTCATCGCAACTGGCTTGCGCTTCAATCAGTTGCTCACCATCCAGGCTCGCGATGCAAGCTCGCAGCCACAAGCCATCTTTTCCGGTGGGTTCGCAATACGCCGCCAGTGGAACCCGGCAACTGCCGCCCAGCTGACGCGAAACGACGCGCTCTGCAGCGACCTGACACCAAGTAAGCTCGTCGACCAACGGCGCAAGCCAACCGACAAGCTCTTGTCGCGACGCCAGCGTCTCGATGCCAAGCGCGCCCTGCCCAGCTGCAGGAAGACTCAGCGAAACCGGGAGCATCGCACGGATGCGATCGGCAAGGCCCAGCCGCTTGAGTCCTGCTGCCGCCAGCACAATCGCATCGTAGTCACCACGATCCAGCTTGGACAGCCGAGTATCGAGATTCCCCCGCAAAGGCTGAACGAGCAGACCGGGATAACGGCGACGAATCTGCGCCGCCCGACGCAGGCTCGAAGTTCCGACCACCGCTCCCGATGGCATCTGCTCAAGCGACGCATAGCGGGACGAGACAAATGCGTCGCGCGGATCCTCACGCTGCAACACCGCGGCAAGCGTAAACGGCTCACCCAGTTGCATCGGCACGTCTTTGAGCGAATGCACCGCCAGATCCGCACGCCCGTCGAGCAAGGCCAACTCGAGCTCCTTGGTGAACAAGCCCTTGCCACCGATCTCTGACAGTGCCCGATCAAGCACCCGGTCGCCTTCCGTGGTCATGCCCAGGATCTCGACAGCGCACTGCGGATAGAGTTCGCGCAAGATTGCCTGGACATGGCGGGCCTGCCACATCGCGAGCCGGCTTTCGCGAGAAGCGATCACCAGGCGGGCAGGCGACGATCGCGGCTGGACATCAGGATCAGTTCGGTTCACGGACAGGCTTTCAACAGATTGCGCAGGCATCAATGTGCCGCAGAAAGAAGGGAGCAAGCAAAGCGTTCATGATGCAAGGGCCTTGACCGTCGACCATTGGCGGCGGCTGACAGGCAGGCGCTCCTTGATATCGCGCATCACGACCTGCCAGAACGGCTCGCCACCGGAGTCCTGCGCAGATGGTGCCACCCGCTCGAACCCGGTAATCGCATCGCGCGCGACGAGCGCATTGCGGTGGATCCGTACGAAACGCTCGCCAAACTCCTGCTCGAGATCCGTCAGAGATTCTTCGATCAGAAATTCACGCTCAGACGTTCGTACCGTGATGTACTTGAGTTCCGCCTTCAGGTAGATCACGTCAACCATCGGAACCAGAACCACCCTTCCGCGCTCATGCACCGACAGCTGTCGGCGCTGGGTCTGCGTATCGCGCGCGAGTGCGTCGATCGCCTCGCGACGTTCCCCCGGCAGGCTAAGCACCGCGCGCTGCAAAGCCTCGAGCAGACGCGATGCCCGCACTGGCTTGAGCAAATAGTCGATCGCCCGTACGTCGAACGCCTGGACAGCATATTCATCATGCGCCGTCACGAAGATCACGGCGGGCATTGGCGCAGAGTGCTCGACGGCGGCGCGTGCGCTCAGGTGCCTGGCAAGCTCGATTCCGTTCATGCCGGGCATCTGGACATCGAGCAACACGATATTGGGCTGCAGCGACGCGATCACCGACAAGGCATCCGCAGCCGTTCTCGCCTCGCCGATTACCGCATGCGCGAACTGCGGTGCCAGATCGCCGAGCAGTTCGCGCAGCCGGATCCGGGCGACCGGTTCGTCGTCAACGATCAGGATTAAAGGTGCGTCGGACATAACGGCGCCTCTCCTTTCGATACGGAAACTTGAGCGTAACCTCGAAATGGTCGCCGGCCGGACCGGCAGAAAAACGGGCACGCGTGTCGTACAGCAGCATCAGTCGCTCCCGGACGTTTGCCAGCCCCAACTGATTCCCGGAGCGAGCCTCGGCCTCCGATGGCATCGTGCTTCGCACCTGCACCGTCACCATGTCGTCGCGATTTTCGATCAAAATCGTGATGGTTCCGGGCCCGGGCACCGGTTCAATCCCGTGATGCACCGCATTTTCGATCAGCGGCTGCAACAGCAGCGAAGGAATCAGGGAATCGGGCTGCATCGCGTCCAATGACCATTCGACATGTAGACGACCGTCGAGACGCATTTCCTCGATCGCCAGATACTGGCGACAGGTGACGACCTCATCCTCGATCGCGACCAGATCGCGTGTGTCGCGCATGAACACCCGAAACAGGTCGGCCAGGTTTTCGAGCATGAATTCTGCGCGCCGAGGTTCACTGCGCATCAGCCCGAGAACCGTGTTCAAGCTATTGAACAGGAAATGCGGCCGGATGCGCGCCTGCAGCGCCTGCAATCGGGCCTCCGACAGCGAAGGCGTCATCGACACGGTTCGAAGATGCATGTACCCGAGCAGCAACCAGGCCAGAAATCCGACCAGCACCAGCCTGACCGGCAGCAGCATCAGCGTGTGCGGCCAGGCACTTTCCGGCTCGAACGCGAGCATTGCGATGACGCAGACCGGGACGGCAACCAACACCGGGACCAGGACCGCGCACAACCACTGCCAAGACCGTATCAGCCCGTTGATGCGGCTTCGCAGCAGGCACAACAGCACGATCGAGATCAGCAGGATCGGCTCGAGCACCACCAACCAGTGCAGCAGACGCTCGATGAGCAGCCCTTCGCCAAGTGACAAGGCCAACAGCACAGCACCCGCATTGGTGATGGCCACCATCCGCCACGCGATTCCGGAACTACACAGATCCGCCAGCACCGGAACCGCGGCGCCATCGGTCAGACGCCTTCCCGGACGCGAGCGCGCAGTCCCGGGAGCAGGAGAACCAGACACGGTGGAATCCCCTGCGGAAACCGACGGCGGTCGTGCGGGATCGTCGGAACGTTCCGGTTGCAAATCAGGCACCAAGGAAATAAGCCTCCTGTCCTGGCCGGCACCAGGCGGCGCGCCGTCGGCACTTCGTCGAATGGTTGACGACCGAGGCGCGAGCTTGCTTCTTTATAATCACGTCGATTATGACAGATCAATTTGCCAAGAAATCCGAGGCCTGGTCGGCCCGGTTCTCCGAACCCGTCTCGGAGCTCGTCAAGCGTTACACCGCATCGGTCGACTTTGACCAGCGCCTTGCGCTGTTCGACATCGAGGGCTCGCTTGCGCATGCGGCAATGCTGCAGGCCGTCGGCATCCTGTCAGAGCAGGATCTGGAGTCGATCCGGCAAGGCATGGCCCGGATCCGCACCGAGATTGAGGGCGGCGAGTTCCGCTGGTCGATTGATCTCGAAGATGTCCACCTGAATATCGAGAAACGCCTGACCGAACTGGTCGGAGACGCTGGCAAGCGGCTGCATACTGCACGCTCGCGCAACGATCAGGTCGCCACCGACATCCGGCTGTGGATGCGCAGCACGATCGATGAGATCCGCGCGCTATTGCGCGCCCTGCGGATCTCCTTGCTCGATGTCGCAGAAACGAACGCCGCCACGGTGATGCCTGGTTTCACGCATCTTCAGGTCGCGCAGCCGGTCACGTTCGGCCATCACCTGTTAGCCTACGTTGAAATGTTCACGCGCGACGATGAGCGGCTTGCCGACTGTCGGCGCCGGGTTAATCGGCTACCGCTGGGTGCAGCCGCGCTCGCGGGCACCAGCTACCCGATTGATCGTGAGCAAGTCGCGCGTGCGCTCGGATTCGAGGGTGTGTGCACCAATTCACTGGATGCGGTGTCGGACCGGGATTTCGCGATCGAGTTCACTGCCTGCGCAAGCGTGCTGATGATGCATGTGTCGCGGCTGTCGGAAGAACTGGTTACCTGGATGTCACCGCGCGTTGGCTTCATCGACCTGCCCGACCGGTTTTGCACCGGCTCATCGATCATGCCGCAAAAGAAGAACCCGGACGTGCCTGAACTGGCCCGCGGCAAGACCGGACGGGTCTATGGCAGTCTGATCTCGCTGCTGACCCTGATGAAGGCTCAGCCGCTTGCTTACAACAAGGACAACCAGGAAGACAAGGAACCGCTCTTTGACACCGCCGATACGGTGACCGAGACGCTGCGTATCTTTGCCGACATGATTGCGGGCATTCAGGTCAAACCCGAGCGCATGCGGGCCGCAGCCGCGGAGGGGTTTTCAACCGCGACCGATCTGGCCGATTACCTGGTGCGCAAAGGGCTGCCGTTTCGCGATGCGCACGAAGCGGTTGCGCTGGCGGTCCGGCAGGCGGCAGCACGCGGCATCGACCTGTCCGATCTGAGCGTCGACGAACTGCGCGCGTTTAGCCCGCTGGTCGGCGATGACGTCTCGCAGGCCTTGTCGCTCGAAGGTTCCATCAATGCCCGCAACCATGTTGGCGGCACTGCACCGGCACAGGTTCGTGAGGCAATCCGCCGGCACCGGGCCGCCTTAGCTGGCTGAATTGAGTGTTGTTCGCAGGCCATCAGATCGGGCCCATGCACGCCGGACTTGTGCGCAGCCCCGTTTTTGTTGGAAGATTAGCGCCAATCCGGACCTTTCCCCGGGTACTGCGATGACCTGCGCGATCAAAGCTCAGGTTTCGCGGTGAGAAGAACGACACTTCAAGGAGACGTAATGCAACGACGCGATGTACTCAAAAAGGCGACCCTCGGCGCGGCCGCCACCACGACCCTCGCAGCACCTGCGATCGTCCGGGCGCAGCCGACCATCAACTGGCGCCTGGCCTCGAGCTTCCCGAAGTCGCTCGACACCCTGTTCGGTGGCGGCCAGCGCTTTTCCGATAGCCTCGATGCAATGAGCGGCGGTAAGTTCAAGGTTCGCGCCTTTGCTGCTGGCGAGATCGTCCCGGGGCTTCAGGTTGCTGACGCAGTGATGAACAACACCGTCGAGGTCGGTCATACCGCTTCGTACTATTACATTGGCAAGGATCCGACCTGGGCGTTCGGGACTGCGATTCCTTTTGGCCTGAACTTCCGTCAGTTCAATGCCTGGTGGCTTGAAGGCGGTGGTCGTGACCTGATGCAAAAAGAGTTCTACGACAAGCAAGGTATCCACGCGATCATCGTCGGGAACACCGGCGTGCAGATGGGTGGCTGGTTCAATAAAGAAATCAAGTCCCCTGAGGACCTCAAGGGCCTGAAGTTCCGCATTGGCGGCTTTGCTGGTCAGGCACTTGCGAAGCTGGGCGTTACCGCGCAGCAGATCGCCGGTGGCGAGATTTATCAGGCGCTCGAGCGTGGCACGATCGATGCGGCCGAGTGGGTTGGTCCGTACGACGACGAAAAGCTGGGTTTCCAGAAAGTATCGAAGTTCTACTACTACCCGGGCTGGTGGGAGCCGGGCCCCGCGACCCACATCTTCATCGGCAAAAAGGCCTGGGACAGTCTGCCCAAGGAGTATCAGGCGATGGCGACCATCGCGGCGCAGGAGGCCAATGCGCACATGATGTCTCGTTACGACGCGAACAACGCCGCAGCACTCAAGCGCCTGATCGCCGGTGGGACCAAGGTCCTTCCGTTCCCGAAGTCGGTGATGGATGCCTGCTACAAGGCCTGCATGGAGTTGTACGCAGAGACCTCGGCCAAGAATCCTACCTTCAAGAAGATTCTCGAGCACATGACGGCATTCCAGACCGCTTCGACCAACTGGACACGCCTGAACGAGGGCGCCTACGACTCGTACATGGGCACGGTGCGTCGCTGATTCCAGCGAAACACCAATAAAAAAGGCCGCACAAGCGGCCTTTTTTATTGACTGCCGGGAAGCAACACCCGGCTGGTTTTGAGGACGGTACTACCCGGACCCTGCACAAATGCCCCGTGGAATACACGGGGATGTGCGCAATCGACCCGGTTACTGCTTATACGGATCCGCCGTATTTCCGTAGATCCCACCTCCGCCGCCGCTGCCGTAATCATTGGTCGGGATCTCGATCTTCACGTTGGTGGTATCGATGACCTTCTTTCCACCAGTTAGGGTGTAGACCAAGGCAGGGAACGAAATCGTCAAAACCAGCGCAATCAGTTGGACGATCACGAACGGGACAACGCCCTTGTAGATATGCGCCGTCGTGATTGCCTTGGGCGCCACGCTCCTCAGGTAGAACAAGGCGAACCCGAATGGCGGCGTCAGGAAAGAGGTCTGCATATTCATCCCGATCATCACGCCAAACCACACGAGATCAAGGCCAAGCTTGTCGGCGACCGGCGCGAGCAGCGGCAGGACGATGAATGCGATCTCAAAGAAGTCGATGAAAAACCCGAGCAGGAAGATGATCAGGTTGACGACCACGATGAAGCCCATCTCTCCGCCAGGGATCTGCAGAAACAGATGCTCCACCCACAGGTCACCGTCGACCGCCCGGAAGGTCAGCGCAAACACGGTCGAGCCGACCAGGATGAACATCACGAAGGAGCTGAGCAGTGCCGTCGAGTGACTGGCCTCCTTCATCAGCTTCATGTTCAGCCGGCCTTTGAGCAAGGCCAGGATCAGCGCGCCAACCGCTCCCATGGCGCCACCTTCGGTTGGCGTTGCCACACCGATGAAGATGGTTCCGAGCACCAGGAAGATCAGTACCAGCGGAGGAACCATGACAAACAGCGCGTGCTTGTACAGCACAGCGCCGCGCATGGTTCGGTATTCATCCGGAAGTGCAGGCAGCTTGTGCGGCTGAAAGATGCTGACCAGCATAATGAAGCCCGCCAGCATGCCAACCAGCATCAGCCCAGGAAGAATCGATCCCAGGTACATATCACCGACCGACACGCCAATCACGTCGGCCATCACGATCAGCACCAGCGAAGGCGGGATGACTTGCGCCAGCGTTCCGGATGCGCAGATCACACCTGACGCAATCTTCGCGTCATAGCCGTAGCGAAGCATCACCGGCAGCGAGATCAGGCCCATCGCAATCACCGAAGCTGCCAGCACCCCGGTGGTCGCCGCCAGCAGCGCGCCAACGAAGATCACCGCATACGCGATACCGCCGCGCACCTTGCCGAACAACTGCCCGATCGTATCCAGCAGGTCCTCGGCCATTCCTGATCGTTCAAGAATGATCCCCATGAACGTGAAGAATGGAATCGCAAGCAGGACCTGATTGCCCATGATGCCAAACAGCCGCTGCGGTAGCGCCTGCAGCAGTTCGGGCTTGAGCAGCCCCATCTCGAAGCCGACGAATGCGAACAGCATGCCGTTCGCCGCCAGCGCAAAGGCTACCGGAAAGCCGGTGAGCAACATCAACGCAAGCACCGCGAACATCACCGGCGCCATCATTTCATGTGTGAAAGTCATCCTAGAGCTCCGTCCCGATCCTTCAATGCCGTCCGAGAACTGCGATGGTTGCGTTACTGGCCAGCCGCCGAACCGGGCTCACCCTGCTGGTGTCCCGGTGGACTCCAGTCGATCAGGCCCTTAAGAAACGCGATCCGCTTGATCAGCTCAGAAATCGCCTGGGCGATTAGCAGCGCAAAGCCGACCGGAATCAGCAGCTTGACCGGCCAGCGCACCAGGCCACCAGAGTCGGTGGACTGCTCATTGGTCTCCCAGGCCAGCATGAAAGCATCCCAGCCGTAGATCAGAATCAGCCAGCACACAGGCAGCATCATGAACAGGATGCCGAAGACATCGATCTTTGCCTGGGTTCGGAAGCTGAACCTGCCCGCAACCAGATCGATCCGCACATGAGCCTTGTGCAGATAGGTGTAGCCGGCACACAACAGGAAGACTGCCGAGAACAGATACCACTGCCCTTCGAGCGACGCATTCGATGCGAGATTGACCGTGTAACGCATCGTCGCGTTACCGGCGCTGACCAGGACCGCAACGAGAATCAGCCAGTAAACCGTGCGCCCGACCAGATCATTGACCCGATCAATTGCTCCAGATATTGCCAATAGAGCCTTCAAGGATGCCTCCCGTTATCAAACGCGCTCCTGGGAATCGAACGCGCCGGCCAATCCGGACGTCACGACGCGTCGGCGAACTGGCTCTCGGCGGATTCTATAGTGTTCGACGCCCCGAGGCCAAAGCGATTGCATCACGGCCAGGAATACGAACACCTGACGGCCAAAATCTGACGCTTGGCTCAGCGCTTGCGCGGCGGCGGAAGGTCGGTGCAGACCCCTTCGAACGCCTCGGCCGCCATCCCGATCGACTCACCCAGTGTCGGGTGCGGATGGATCGTCTTGCCAATGTCAACAGGATCGGCGCCCATCTCGATGGCCAGCGCCACTTCTCCGATCATGTCACCGGCATGGGTGCCAACGATGCCGCCACCGATGACGCGATGGGTCTGCTCATCAAAAATCAGTTTCGTGAAGCCCTCGTCTCGACCATTGGCGATTGCACGTCCGGATGCAGCCCAGGGGAACACCGATTTACCAATCTTGATGCCCTTGGCCTTGGCCTCCTCTTCGGTTACGCCCACCCAGGCGACCTCGGGGTCGGTGTAGGCGACCGACGGAATCACGCGCACATCAAAGAAACTCTTCTGACCGGCAGCCGCTTCGGCCGCGACATGGGCCTCATGCACCGCCTTGTGGGCGAGCATCGGCTGGCCGACAATGTCGCCGATGGCAAAAATATGCGGCACGTTGGTGCGCATCTGCTTGTCGACCGGGATGAACCCGCGCTCGCCGACCACAACCCCTGCCTTGTCGGCACCGATCTTCGCGCCGTTCGGACTGCGTCCCACCGCACTGAGCACCAGATCGTAGAGCTGCGGCTCGGCAGGAGCATTCTCTCCTTCGAACCAGACCTTGATCCCTTCGGCAGTGGCTTCGGCCTTCACGGTCTTTGTGCCGAGCATGATGTTGTCGAAGCGCTTTTCATTGAACTTTTGCCAGACCTTGACCAGATCCCGGTCAGCGCCAGTCATCAACGTGGGCAGCATCTCGACAACATCCAGGCGCGCGCCGAGCGTGGAATATACGGTGCCCATCTCCAGGCCGATGATGCCGCCGCCAATGATCAGCATGCGCTTTGGCTGGCTGCGCAACTGCAGCGCGCCGGTGGAGTCGACGACGCGCGGGTCGTCCGGCAAGAAAGGCAGGCGAACTGCCTGGCTGCCCGCAGCGATGATCGCCTGCTCAAAGCGGATTACCGTCTTGCCGCCTGTCTTGTCCTGGCCGTCACCGTCGGTGACTTCGACCTCGAGATGATGGGCATCCAGAAAGTGCCCGTATCCACGCACCACCTTGACCTTGCGAGCCTTGGCCATCCCGGCAAGCCCACCGGTGAGCTTGCCGATCACCTTGTCCTTCGAGGCGCGCAGCTTGTCCAGATCGATTTGCGGCTCACCGAACGAGATGCCGTGCGCCGCCATGGAGCGCGCCTCATCGATGACCGCCGCGCTGTGCAGCAGCGCCATCGACGGGATACAGCCGACGTTCAGGCACACTCCACCAAGACTGGCATACCGCTCGACCAGCACGGTGTCGATGCCCAGATCGGCTGAGCGGAACGCCGCCGAGTAGCCGCCAGGCCCTGCCCCAAGTACCAGCATCTGGCAGCGGATGTCGACCTTACCGGTATAACTGCCCGCGCTCGGCGCTTCAGTCGCCGGCACGCTCGCGGCAGCAACTTGAGGCGCTTCAACGCTCTGAACAGCCGAACTGCTCGCCGCCGCCTGCGGTGCTTGCGTCGCAGGCGTGTCAACGGACGCCGATTCCAACTCAAGCAGGATGCTGCCCTCGGAGACCTTATCGCCAAGCTTGACGCGCAGCGACTTCACGATGCCCGCGCTCGAGCTCGGAATTTCCATCGACGCCTTGTCGGACTCGACGGTGACCAAGGACTGCTCTGGCTCGATTCGATCCCCAGGCGCCACCAGCAGCTCGATGATCTCCACTTCCTTGAAATCACCGATATCCGGAACCTTCACTTCGATTGTCTGGCTCATCTCGTCGCTCTTTGCGAAAACCGCCAGCCCGCAGCGGGCCAGCGTTGTTGCTGTCGGAGCCCGGCATCCTGACGACGCCGGATCAGGCTTTGCTCAGAGCATCGTGCGGCGGAAATCCGCCAGCAGCTGCCCGAGATAGGCGTTGAAGCGCGCAGCCGCCGCGCCATCGATGACCCGATGGTCCCAGGACAGCGACAACGGCAGGATCAGCCGCGGCACAAACTGCTTGCCATCCCAGACCGGTTTGTTCGACGAGCGGCACACGCCGAGAATCGCGACCTCGGGGGCGTTGATGATCGGCGTGAAATAGGTGCCTCCGATACCGCCCAGACTGGAGATCGAGAAGGTACCGCCCTGCATGTCGGACGGCCCGAGCTTTCCTTCACGGGCCTTGGCCGAGAGCTCGCCCATCTCACGGGCAATCTGCAGAACTCCCTTGGTATCGGCGTCCTTGATAACCGGTACGACCAGGCCGTTCGGCGTGTCGGCGGCAAAGCCGATATGCCAGTAGTTCTTGAAGACCAGCGTCTCGCCCTCGAGTGAGGCGTTGAATTCGGGAAAGCGCTTGAGCGCAGACACGCAAGCCTTGATCAGAAAGGCGAGCATCGTGACCTTGACACCGCTCTTGGCGTTTTCCTGGTTTAGCTGAACCCGGAAGGCTTCAAGCTCGGTGATGTCCGCCTCGTCATGGTTGGTGACGTGCGGAATCATGACCCAATTACGATGCAGGTTCGCACCGGAGATTTTCTTGATCCGCGACAGCGGCTTGATCTCGATCGGCCCGAATTTCGCGAAATCCACCTTTGGCCAGGCAATCAGACCAAGCGCCGCGCCGTCGGCCTGCGCCGCAGATGCCGCCACAGCCCCGCCGGAGCCGGTGGCGCGGGCGACCGCGCCCTTGACGAACGCCTGCACGTCTTCCTGCAAGATGCGCTGCTTCGGACCGCTACCACTGACCAGCGACAGGTCGACCCCCAGATCGCGCGCAAAGCGACGCACCGAGGGCGAAGCATGCGGCTTGACGATGTTCGAATTGTCGTGCGTATCGACCGGCGCGGTTGCGGTGCGTGGCGGTACAGCAGTCTCGACGGATGTCACGGCGCTCGAAGCCGCTGACGGCGACGGAGCTGGTGCGGGCGCGGGGATTGACGCCGCAGGTGCCGGGGTGGCCGGTGCCGGTGCCGGCGCGGCGCTGACCTGGGTCGCAGGCGCTGCGTCGAGCGCAGCCGGCTCCAGTTCGAGCAGCACACTGCCCTCGGAGACTTTGTCGCCGAGCTTGACGCGAAGCGATTTGACGATGCCGCCCACGGAACTCGGAATTTCCATCGACGCCTTGTCGGACTCCACAGTCATCAGCGACTGCTCCGCTTCTATTTGGTCTCCAGGCTTGACCAGCAATTCGATGATCTCGACCTCCTTGAAATCACCGATATCCGGCACCTTCACTTCGATTGTCTGGCTCATCGCGCGCTCGCCTCAGGCAGTATGCGGGTTGGTCTTGTCGGGATCGATCCCGTATTTTTTCAGCGCCTTGGCAACCGTCTTGATCGGCACGGCCCCGTCGTCGGCCAGCGCGCGCAGCGCCGAGAGCACGACGAAATACCGGTTCACCTCGAAATGCT
>JALRBB010000404.1 GCA_023257915.1 Quisquiliibacterium sp.
ACGGTGCCACCGGCGAAGTCCAGGGCGCCCTGGGCCCAGAGATAGCCAGCGCTGGCGGTCACTGCTTCAAGCGTCGCGGCATCCTTGATCGCATCCGGGCCGTCCCAATACCAGACCATGTGGGCGATCGGCAGATAAGCAAACGTAAACCAGAGAATCGAAAACAGCAGCACTGCCGAAAAACGCACCCGCTCGGCAAAGGCTCCGACGATCAGCGCACAGGTAATGCCGGCAAACGTAGCCTGGAACGCAATAAAGCTCAGTTCAGGAATCACGACGCCTTTACTGAAGGTCGCAGCAACCGACTCCGCGGTGACGCCAGCCAGGAATAATTTGCTCAGATTGCCGATAAATGGTCCTGCGCCGCCAAACGCGAGCGAGTAGCCGTAGATAGCCCACAAGACCGTGATCATCGAAAAGATCACGAACACCTGCATCAGCACCGACAGCATGTTCTTGGCACGCACCAGACCGCCGTAGAACAATGCTAGCCCGGGAACGGTCATCATGATCACGAGCAGGGTAGCGACCGTCATCCATGCGGTATCGCCCTTGTCGGGCACTGGCGCCTTGGCTTCGGCAGCCGGTGCAGCAGCGGCCGGAGCCGCTGCTGCGGCGGGTGTTGCATCGTTGGAGGCCACTTTAACGACTTCGGCAGTCGCCGTCGGCTTGTCCTGCGCCATCACGCTGGCGGCTGGGGCCAGACCCAGTGCGAGCACGAAGGCCAAGGCTCTCAATAGTGCTTTCATCGGAGTTCTCCCGGAAGCTTGTGTTTGTGAGTGGTCAGAGCGCGTCGTTACCGGATTCACCGGTACGGATCCGCAAGACCTGTTCCAGGTCGTAAACGAAAATCTTGCCGTCGCCGATCTTGCCGGTCCGGGCAGAGCCTTCGATCGCCTCAATGGCACGCTCGACAATGTCATCCGCGACGGCGGCTTCGATCTTGACCTTCGGCAGAAAGTCAACCACGTACTCTGCGCCGCGATACAACTCGGTGTGGCCCTTCTGACGCCCGAAGCCCTTGACCTCGGTGACGGTAATTCCCTGCACGCCAATGCCGGACAGTGCTTCGCGCACCTCGTCGAGCTTGAATGGCTTGATGATTGCGGTGATCAGTTTCATCGATGTTCTCCTTGGCGGGTCGCACTTCGGCGACCCCGCGTCGACAGGCTTTAGAAGGTCTTGGCGACCGACAGGACGACCGTGTCCTTGCCGAGGTTGATGCCACGATAGTTCGTGTAGCAACCACCATCGGCATTGGTGCCGACATAGGTCAGACCCCAGTTCAGACCAACAAATTCCTTGTTGATCCCAAGCTTCCAGTCGTCATAGGAGCAATCCGCGGTTGCCGAGGTTTTGATCTTCTGATGACCGACATGAGCACCCAGCGTGAAGCCGCCGCCAATATCGAAAGCGGCACCCAGGTCGATGTAGTTAGAGCCCTTGCTATCTGCAAACCCGAAAATGTCGGTCACCGCCTGCGAGTACTTCAGCGTGAACATCTTCCAGTTGCCGCCCAGATAGAGTTCCGTGGTGTTGGGCTTGGGGTTACCAGCGGCCTGCCAGTTGTCATATGTGCCCGGGTAGTAGTACTGCAGGACACCGACATCGATGCCGAAATCCCCGAACGACCGCTTGTAGCCTCCGTAAATGTCGAGCTCCAGGCTGTTACTGGCGGCGCCGGTGTCAGCGATCCAGCTGACATTCGAGCCCCACAGGCCCAGATAAACACCGCTGGCGTGCGCGTAATCAAACCCGCCTTGCAGCGCAGGCTTCTTGTCGGTCTGAGCGATACCGCGATAGCGATATTCGCTGACCAGACTGAAGTTGCCGGTCAGCGAATGTTCCGGGGTACCGGCGGCGACGCTCACCGAGGGTAAGGAAGAGATGACGGCGGCAACGCCCGCGGCGGCCAACAGTTTTTTCATGGCAGTTTCTCCTTGATTGATCGGACAAGTGTTTGGGTAAGGGCAACTCAACATGGACGGGTCAATGCATATCCCGTGCCAGACCCGTTCACCACGGCCCAAAGACCTTCGCATCAAGGAAGAACCGGAGAAATGCCACCGACAGGGTGCAAACGCACCTTCTTGGTGCGCCCCATCTTGGGGCGCACAGATTCAGTCAGGCAGACCGAATCGCTTGACCGCATTCAGGTAAGCGACCTTCTTCATCGTCTCTGGCGATAGAAACGGCAGAAAGCGGGTACGAAGCTCGGCAACGATCTCGTCATAGCGCGGATCTAGCCCGCAGCATGGGTCCGTGCCCACGAAAAAACGATCCGGATGCCGCTCAATCAGTGCCGCCCAAGCCGGCTTCAAACCGTTTTCATTGAACATCCTGCCAAGCGGCATGTGGATCAAGCCTTGAGCCGATACCTCGCACATCACATTGGGATGCTCAATTAGCAGCTTCTCGACTTCATGCGGCCCAGAGACCGGTAAGCAATGCGAAAGGATCGTCATGGTCTGCGGATATCTGGCCGCCATGACTGCAATCTCGTCATACCCGCCGAATTTCCCGCCCATCGTGTGAATCTGTACAAATCCGCGGTACTTGCCTGCGAGCTCGAACATCCGATTGATCACCGGACTGTCCAACGCAATGCTCCGCTCAAAGCGCGAGTTCGATTTGAGTTTGTTTTTGACGTGAATTTCACCAAAGCCCTTGAGCTTGCCTTCCGAAAAAAGCCGCTCGGCCGTGCGGAACAATTCCTCGAATTCCGGCTGCGCCGGATCCATCAAACCAGCTTCGCCATCGCGGTAAAACACCTTCGCCCAGGGCTGTGAGCCTATTGCGGCGATATAGCGCCCTTCGAGTCTGCGCTGCATTTCGGCTTGGAAATGTCCGACTCCCCCGGCCCAGTGCACGTTGTTGCGTTGCATCGCTTCAAGCAGCCTGTCGGGCGTGCTGGTACGAATGCCGTAGACATGCAGATGCAGATCGGCGAGAGGCAGCGCCCTAGCCATTTCGACCGCCTGCGCGCTCGGTTCTGCGGCGAATGCGCCGCCTTTCATCAGCATGCCGACTAGCAGGGCCGCCATCAGCATCCGAGTTGCCGCACGAACCAGCCATGCCCGGTCAAGCCGATTGAAACAGGGCGCCAGTGCGGTTGTACTTGTCGATGCGAAAGTCGATGGACAGCGTTTCATCAGAGCTCCTCGAGCGCCTTGCGCGTAATCACAGGTTCGGCCCTTCGCCCAAGCGGACGATCCGGCCGACATGCTAAATTGACTTTTGCCCCAAAGTATCGATGTACAGGGAAACGGATGGAAACCGACAAGCAAAGCTTCCTGAATAACCTCCAGGAACGACTCACGGACCTGATGCGCAACAGTCCCGCCCAAGACATCGAGCGCAATATGAAGGCTCTGCTCGGACAGGCGTTCGCCAAGCTGGAACTGGTCACCCGCGACGAATTCGATGCGCAGGTGGCGCTGCTCGATGCGCTACGCGCCCGCGTCGCCCGCCTCGAAGAGGCAATCGTCACACTCGACACTCAATCCGCCGGCGGAACTCCCGGCAAGCCTTCGTCTGGAGAACCGACATGAAGACTCGTATCACCGAACTGTTCGGCATCGAACACCCAATCATCCAGGGCGGTATGCACTACGTCGGCTTCGCCGA
>JALRBB010000424.1 GCA_023257915.1 Quisquiliibacterium sp.
AGGAGATCTTCGGGCCGGTGATCGTGATCATCGGCTACCAGGACGAGGAAGACGCGATCCGGATCGCCAACGACACGGTCTACGGCCTGTCGGGTTATGTCTCGTCGGCCGACCCGGAGCGGGCCAAGGCGGTGGCCCGCCGCTTGCGCACCGGCAACGTGCACCTGAACGGCGCGCCGGTGGACTCAAATGCACCGTTTGGCGGCTACAAGCAGTCGGGCAACGGTCGCGAGTGGGGTCGGTTCGGCTTCGAGGACTTCCTCGAGGTCAAGGCGCTGATGGGCTACAACCCGAAGCCGGCTGCCTGAGACATCTCAACGCGGAAGCGCAGTGGCAGGTGGCCCGTTCGGCCCCCTGCCACTGCGCCAGATTTGTCGGGGCCTTTGCAGCTGAATCAGCCGGTGCTCATCGGCAGCGCCGCATCGTTCGCCCACTCCTGCAGCGAGTTGTCATAGACGCTGACCGAGCGATGCCCGAGCAATGCGGTCAACGCGAACGCATCTCCCGTCGCTGCGATCCCGCCGCCGCAGTAAGCAATCACTTTGGTTGAGTTTGCGATGCCTCGGCTGGCAAAGAAGCCCCGTAGCTCGTCAGGCGGCAGAAACCTGCCCTGCGCATCGAACAGCGAAGCCGCCGGCGCGTTGATGCTGCCGGTGATGTGGCCTGGCCGGCCGTAGTGATACGGGGCACTGCCGTCGTGCTGCTCCTGGCGCAGGCAGTTCATCACGACCGCATCGTCGCTATGCAGCGCGGCGAGCACCGCGTCCCGGCCGCAGAACACCGGCCGCTCCCGCACCTGCAGCGGTGCGCATGGTGCGTAAGCCTGCATCTCGTGCGACACCGGACGACCCTCGGCCAGCCAGCGCCGCAAACCGCCATCCAGAACGCGGGCGCGATCAAAGCCAATCGCATGCAGCATCCACCAGACTCGGGTCGCCCACCAGCTGTCGCCGGCCGAATACAGCACCACTTCGCTGTCGTCCCCGACGCCGATGGCCGCGAACATCCGGGCAAGCGCTTGGGCCGGGGGCATCGTGAATCGCAAGCCGTTGGACGGATCGGACAGGTCCTGCTGCAGCTCGATCAGCGCGGCGCCGGGCACATGACCCTGGCTCTGATAGAGCTCGCGGCCGGTCTCGACCCGGATCTGGCCGTCCGGCGGCTGTGGATGCAGGAAGGTGGTGCAGTCGAAGATGCGCAGCGTCGGGTCGGAAAGCCGGGCTTGCAGTTCGGCGCCATCGATCAGCGGTTTGATCGGCGGTTGGGTTGATGCGTCAGTGGTCTTGGTCATGGGGAGCTTGGCTGGAATGGTCTGTGGACGCGTGTTGTGCGCCGCGCCCGGGAAGCGGTGGCCGGTGTCGTGGTGACAGGCTCAGTGCCGCCCGGGCCATCATATGCGCGGAGATCGGCGCGGTCAGGAACAGGAAACAGGCCACCAGCAGCTCATGCAGGCTGACCCCTTCGCCGCGGACGCTGAACCACAGCGACGAAGCCACCAAGACACATCCTACGCCTAGCGTGGTGGCCTTCGTCGGGCCATGCATTCGCGTGAAGAACTGCGTCAGCCGGGCAAGGCCCACCGAGCCGATCAGCGCAAACGAGGCTCCGAGCAGCACCAGTGCGGACAGCGCAAGGTCCAGCCACATCGGCATTGCGTCCGTGCTCATCGCAGGATGTCTCCTCGCGCAAGGAACCGGGCCAGCACCACGGTGCTGACAAAGCCGAGCAGCGAAATCAACAGCGCGGCCTCGAAGTACGCGGTGCTGTCCTGCCGGATTCCGATCAGGATCAGTAAGGCCAGCGAGTTCACATATAAAGTGTCCAGCGCAAGGATGCGATCCGGCATGGCCGGCCCGCGCAGCAAACGCCAGGCGTTTAGCAGCAAGGCCAGGGCGAACATCCCGGTCGCCAGCGGCAGTGCGAAGCTCAGCATCGATGGCCTCCCTCGAAGATTTCGATCAATGGCGACTCGTATCGCTCCCGGATCGAGGCCAGCAGCGCGGCCTCATCGGTCAGGTGCAGCGCATGCACCAGCAAGTGGTCGCGCTCCGGTGACAGGTCGGCCGACAGGGTTCCCGGGGTCATTGTGATGATGCAGGCCAGCATCGTGATGCCATGTGGATCGCGAATGCGCAGCGGCACCCAGACGAAGCCCGGGCGCAGGCGCTGTTGCGGCCCCAGGATCAGGCGTGCCACCTCCAGGTTGGCGACCACGATGTCGCCGAGCACCCGCAGCAACAGCCGCAGCGCGAGCCCCGGACGCATCATGCGGGCACGCTCGCCGCGCAGCGGCGCCAGCAGCAGCGGGATCGCCAGTGCGAGGATCGCGCCCAGCAGCAGATGGCCGGCCGATACCGATCCGTTCATCACCAGCCAGCCGATCAGCAGCACCAGACTGGTGAGCGGCGAGGGCATGAGTCGGGCGAGGCGACTTTGGTCTGCAGCGTGTTTCATCATGAGCTCCGCTCAGCATCGGCACCGGGCGTGCTCGGTGTGCTCCGGTATTCGCGCATTTGACGCTCGTGCATCTCGCGTCGCGGATCGAAGCGTGCCGGCACCGGCTGGGCGGTACGCAATGCCTCGATGTACGGCTGGCGTTGCAGTAACTGCGCGGCGGTCGCGTCGGTGTAGCGCCCCAGCGTTCCTGCGGCAAGCGTCGTCGCGGCCAACAGCACGCCCAGCATGCCGATCGCCAGGATCGGACCGACGTCGCCATTGCGCTGCGACGCCGGCTCCTGGTTCGGGCGGGCCCCGGGCGCAGCGTCGGATGACTGCGGCGCTTGCTGCACCGGATGCGATCGCGCCGGGGCCGGTTCGCGGGGCGCAGACCAGAACATCGTGCTGCCGGCGCGCGCGAGCGCCACGACGACCGCGAGACTGGTCGGCAGCACCACGGCCCAGACCCAGGCCGCCGAAGGGGTCTCGAACGCCTCGCGCATCAGCCAGCTCTTGCCCAGGAAACCTGCGAACGGAGGCATTCCGCCGAAGGCCAGCGCCAGCATGAAAAACAGCATGCCGATGCGCGCCGGCTGCGCGTTGATACCCGCTGGCTGGATCGCGTCGCAGGCGGCGCCGCGCATCCGCGCGATGCGGTCGGCGAGCAGGAACATCGCTGCGGCTGCCAGCGTGCTGTTGATCAGATAGAACAGACCCGCGGCGAGGGTGCCATGGGTGCCCAGCGCGACCGCCGTGATCAGCGTGCCTGCTGATGCGACCACCAGATAGGCGATCAGCACGCGCAACTGCCGGGCGGCGACTGCTCCAGTGGCGCCGAGTGCCAGCGTCGCCAGGG
>JALRBB010000494.1 GCA_023257915.1 Quisquiliibacterium sp.
TCGCCAAAAGCGATGCAGCGCATGAAGGGCTGGCCAGACAGTTCAAGGATCATTCGATTGAACGGCGATATCTGGCCGTTTGCGCCGGCCAGCCGCGCCCGCAGAGCGGTACCATCACCGGGCGAATCGGGCGCGAAATCGTCTGGGGCATCGGCTGCGCGGGCTTCGTGCTCACCTACATGGCGCTGCTGGCGCTGGAGCACAATCCCAGTCCGGTGATGCTGTGGGCGATGGTGATCGTGCAGGGCCTGCTCGGCTACGGCACCACCGCGGTGGTCGCCGCGATTCCCGCCGAGATTTTTGAGGGCAAGCAATACGGCAGCATCTTCGGCGCATTGATGCTCGGTGCCATCAGCGGCGGCGCGGCGGGCCCCTGGCTGACCGGCGTGCTGCATGATCACACCGGCAGCTACGCGTCGGCATTCTGGATCTCGATCGCGATCAGCCTGTATGGGATCTTCGCGATCTGGAAGGCCTCGCCGCGCAAGGTGCGGGCGGTGGCCGGGCGCATCGGCAAACTCTGACGCAACAACGACCCCGTGATACACGGGGTTGATCAACACCCACAAGGAGACAAACCAATGAGCATCGAAGCACGCCTGAAGGAACTGGGCCTCGAACTGCCCCCGACCCCGAAACCGATCGGTAACTATGTCGCCGGCGTCGCCGTCGGCAACCTGCTGTTCATGTCGGGTATCGGGCCGCGCCGACCTGACGGTTCTGCCATCACCGGCAAGCTCGGCGGCGATATGGTGACCGGCCAGGGCTATGAGGCCGCGCGACTGGTCGGACTGAATATGCTGGCCAACATCCGCTCGGTCATCGGTTCGCTGGACCGCGTCGAGCGCGTGGTCAAGGTACTGGGCATGGTCAATTGCACGCCCGACTTCAATGAACACCCGAAAGTGATCAACGGCTTTTCGGACCTGTTCGTCGAGTTGTACGGCGTCGAGCGCGGACGCGGAGCCCGCTCGGCGGTTGGCATGGGCGCGCTGCCGAACCAGATCGCGGTCGAGGTCGAGATGATTTTGCAGTTGCGCGACGCCTGAGGGGAAGCCGGCGATGAGCAAGGACCATGTTCGCGACCTGATCGGATACGGAGCGAACCCGCCGGATCCGAAGTGGCCTGGTGGAGCCCGGATCGCGCTGAACTTCGTCATCAACATCGAGGAAGGCTCCGAGCCCTCCATCCAGGACGGCGAAGGCTACACCGAGGTGCAGCACACCGAGGCCTACGGTCGAGCTCAAGGCCTGACCGGCCGGGACCTGGCCGGGGAAGGCATGTTCGAGTACGGCAGCCGCGTTGGCATCTGGCGATTGCTGCGAATGTTCGAAGAACGCAAGCTGCCGCTGACCTTATTCGCCTGCGCGCTCGCGCTGGAGCGCAACCCACCGCTGGCGGCTGCGGTGCGCGCCTCGCAGCATGAGGTCTGCAGCCACGGCTGGCGTTGGATCAAGCACTACGACATGAGCGAGGAGCAAGAGCGTGAGCAGATCGCGCTCGCCGTGACCTCGCTGGAAAGAACCACCGGACAGCGCCCACTGGGTTGGTACTGCCGCTACGGACCGAGCCTGAACACACGGCGGCTGGTCGTCGAGCACGGCGGCTTTCTCTACGACAGCGATTACTACGGCGACGAGCTGCCGTTCTGGAAGACCGTGAATGGCCAGCCGCATCTGGTGGTGCCGTACACACTGACCAACAACGATGGCAAATACGCCGGCTGGATGGGCACCTCAGACCAGTGGTTTTCGTTCATTCGCGATGCGTTCGACATGCTGTATCAGGAGGGCGCGACACAGCCCAAGATGATGTCGGTGGGCTTGCATCCGCGCATGATCGGGCATCCGGCGCGCGCGGTCGGCCTGCAGCGTTTTCTGGCTCATGTCGCGCAGCACGACGGCGTGTGGATCACGCGCCGTGTCGACATCGCCCGT
>JALRBB010000280.1 GCA_023257915.1 Quisquiliibacterium sp.
CAGGCGCTGCGAGAGCATGCCAGTGACGGCCCCGACGTGCATTTTCTGGCCAATATCGACCCCGGAAGCTGGCAGGCGCTGCGCGCACGACTCGATCCGCGCACGACGCTGGTCATCGTTGCGTCCAAATCCTGGCGCACCGCCGAGACCACTCGCAATGCCGACGCCGTGCGCCAGTGGCTGCTCGAATCCGGAATCGCCACGACCGAGCTGCCGCGTCATCTGGTGGGCATCACGGCGCACCCGGAGCGCGCACGTGCCAGCGGACTGGCAGACGATTCGATCTTTCCGTTTTGGGATTGGGTTGGCGGACGCTTTTCTTTATGGTCTGCGATCGGACTGCCGCTGATGCTCGCCATCGGTCCGGATGCGTTTGACCAGATGCTCGATGGCGCTCGAGCCATGGACGAACATTTCGCAGGCGCTGCGCCAGAACGCAATGCGCCACTGCTGCTTGCGCTGACCACCTTGTGGAATCGACTGGCGCTTCCGGGAGCAAGCGAAGCGGTCATTCCGTACTGCGACGCGCTGTCGCGGCTGCCAGCCTATCTGCAGCAACTGCAAATGGAAAGCAACGGCAAGTCGGTCGATATGGATGGCCATCCAGTCGCGCTACCGACGATTCCGGTGATCTGGGGGGAAGCCGGCACGGACGCTCAGCATTCGTTCTTCCAGGCTCTGCATCAAGGAACCGCGGTGCACCCGGTGGAGTTTGTCATCGCTGTGCCAGCGCAACCAGACGCCCAGCGGCGCGACTATGCCTTGGTCGCCAATGCGCTGGCGCAGGCCGAGGCCCTGATGCGTGGCCGCGACCTTGACACGAGTCGTGCCGAGCTGATTGCCTCCGGTGTCGACGAGTCTCGCGCCGCAGCGCTGGTCGCGCACCGGGTACATCCGGGCAATCGCCCCTCGACGACGATTCTGCTCGGCGAACTAACGCCGTACAGCTTCGGCGCGCTGATTGCGCTCTATGAACACAAGACCGCAGCGCTTGGCTGGCTTTGGCGAATCAACTCGTTTGACCAGTGGGGAGTCGAGCTCGGCAAGCAACTCGCCGACCGGATGGAGGCTTGCCTGCTGGGCGACGCCTCGCCGCCCAGTGACATGGACCCCTCGACCGCCTCCCTGCTCCAACGACTTCGAGAAATGCTCGCCAAGCGCTAATGCCCGGCTGACGACAGCTCGCCGCCGCTTCGCCGCCTAGGCCCCCTACTCGCTCGACTCGACCCGGCCCGCCTTGAGCGTGAGCCGCCGCTCACAGCGGCGCGCGAGTTCAGGGTCATGCGTGACCAGCACCAGCGTGGCACCAGCCTGACGGTTCATGGCAAACAGCAGATCGATCACGCGCTCACCGGTCGCCGCGTCCAGGCTACCGGTGGGCTCATCGGCGAGCAAAAGTGGCGGATTCGGGGCGAACGCACGAGCGAGCGCAACCCGCTGCTGCTCTCCGCCCGACAGGGTTTTCGGATAATGATGCAAGCGTTCTGCCAGCCCTACGCGCTCCAGCAGTGCGCGCGCCTTGGTCTCGGCCTGCGGATCGCCGGCGAGTTCCAGCGGCAGCATCACGTTTTCGAGCGCCGTCATTTGCCCGAGCAATTGAAAGGTCTGGAACACGAACCCGACATGACTTGCACGCCAGGCCGCACGCTCGTCTTCATCCATGCCGTACAGGTTTCGCCCGAAGACGCGCACCGTCCCGCTACTCGGCAGGTCCAGCCCGGCAAGCAGGCCCAGCAAGGTCGACTTGCCGGATCCGGAGGCGCCAAGAATCGCCAGGCTCGTCCCCTCGGACAATTCGAAGCCGATGTCTTGAAGAATGGCCAGCGAGCCGGTCGCGTCGCTAACCCTCTTGTCCAGATGCTCGACGATAATCGCAGTCATGAAATCCCTTGGTTCCCCTGATCCCCTTGGTCCTTTGCATACCGGCGCGCCTTTCACGCCGCCCTCCCAACTGCGACGCAAACTGGCCCGCAGCATCAGTCTACTGGTTGCACTGGGCCTTTGCGGGCCATTGCATGCGGCAGGTCAGAACTCGACCAAGCTTGCGCAGTCCACTGGGGGCGGACCGATCCTGGTCCTTGGCGACAGCCTGTCGGCCGAATACGGTCTAGCACGCGGAAGCGGTTGGGTGGCGCTCTTGCAGGCACGCCTGTCGCGTCAGGCGCCCCATTACTCGGTCGTGAATGCCAGCATCAGCGGCGAGACCACCTCCGGAGGACTTAGCCGGATCGCGGCGCTGCTCAGCCGCCATCAACCTGTAATCGTGCTGGTCGAACTCGGGGGCAATGACGCACTGCGGGGTCTTGATCTCGCGGCCACCGAGAACAATCTGCGGCAAATCGTGCGCCAGTCTCGACATAGCGGCGCGCGAGTCGCCTTGCTCGGCATGCAGGTTCCACCGAACTACGGCAAACGCTATGCCGACTGGTTTGCCGCGATGTTCCCAAGAATCGCCACCAGTGAGGGGGCAGCCCTGGTGCCTTTCCTGCTCGAGCATATTGCTGAGCGCGGCGACTATTTTCAGCCTGATCGCATTCACCCAACGGTCGCTGCGCAACCCGTGATGCTCGACAACGTCTGGCCTGTGCTTCGTCAATTGTTATGAAGCCAACGAAGCAACGCAAAGCGGAGCAGATCTGCACGACTGCCGGTCGATCCGGCAAGTTCGAATCAGTCGCCGAAGTCACCGAGCGACTCTGGCGCCAGGTAGCGCGCAACGAACTGATCGAACGGCTCCTGTTCAGCCGCTTCAAGCTCACGCTGCTGGGCAAGTGACTCCGACGCCATGGTCGCGTAACGCGCCAGCGTCGCGCTGCTCAGTGGGTACTCGAGCAGTCGCTGACGATGTGTGAGCGATTGCTGCAGCGCGAACGCATGGAAGCTATCTTGATGCTGCTCGTGCATGCGTTCTAGCACCTGCGCCGACGGGGTACTTGAAGGATCTGACACCAAGGCGCGTGCCGCCTCCAGTGCCGCCTGATAGTCTTGAACTCCATGCGCCTGGTCGAGCGCCAAGGCGATCGGTACGCATTCATCGAGAATACGAAAGGCCCAATCGGCAAGCGGGACTTCTCCGCAGGAGGTCGCCAGTTTCAAGCCCGGCCGGCGTCCCTGCTGCGCAACCAGATGCTGGTTGTTTCCGATCCTGGCAATCTCGGCTGGCGAGTCGGATGGGCTGTCCGACAGCAGACAATGCAGCAGAAAGATATCAAGCAGTTGCATCGTGCGTGCATTGATTCCGACCGGCTCGAACGGATCCACATCCAGACAGCGCACCTCGACATACTCGACGCCACGCTCGCCGAGTGCATGCAGCGGACGTTCACCCGGCGAGATCCGGCGCTTCGGGCGAATCGTGCCGTAGAACTCGTTTTCAATCTGCAGCAAAGTGGTCGATAACTGCTGGTATTCGCCGTCAACCTTGACGCCAATTCGTTCATACGGCGGATACGATGCGGTCAACGCGCCCCGGATCGTCTGCGCATAACCGCCTAGACTGTTGTAACTCACCGCCAGCGCGCGCTGCGCATCGCTCTGGTAGCCAAGAGGCCCCATTCGCAGCGAGGTCGCGTACGGCAGGTACATCGAATCCCCTCCCAGTGCCTGCAGGCCATGCTCGCGCCCACTGACGAAGGATTTACAGACTGCGGGTGACGTGCCGAGCAGGTAGAGAAGCAGCCAGGTGTGCCGCCGAAAATTCCGGATAAGCCCGAAGTAGGCTGCATCGCGAAACTCGCGCCGGCGGGCCTGAAGGCCGAGTTCGGAGCGAAGCGCGTCCCATCCGGCATCAGGAATCGAAAAGTTGTAATGGATGCCAGAGATCGTCTGCATCGTGCGCCCGTAGCGATGCGACAGTCCCATCCGATACACGCTCTTGACCCGGGCAACATTCGAATCGCCATATTTTCCGAGCGGTATTTGCGAGTCGCCCGGCAAGGTGCAGGGCATGCTCGCTGCCCAGAGAAGCTCGTCGCCGATATTGCGATGAACGATCTGGTGAATTTGCGTCAGCTCATCGATGCATCCCTCGACCCGGCCATGCACCCCCGTAATCAATTCCAGTTGTGACTCACTGAAATCGGTGGTGATGTGCGGATGGGTCAGAGCCGATCCGAGTTCCTCAGGATGGCCGCTCAACGCAAGACGACCGTCGCGGCGAGCGCGCAGGCCCTCCTTCTCGACGCCGCGCCGAATTTGCGCGAGCACTTCGCCAGGCAAGCTGTTCAATCTGTCACGAAGGGTCTTCAAACGTTGCTCCGAGTGCAATCCAGTTTGCAAAGGTGCGAAAGTCCGGCAAAGATACAGCGTTTCCCCAGTCTGCGCCGACGGCCGGGCTCATCGCACAACCAATCGAGGAGAAGTGATGCCACATGTCAGTTGCCAGGACGGAGTCCGGCTTTATTACGAAGAAGCCGGTTCCGGCCAGCCGATGGTGTTCGTGCATGAATTCGCCGGCGAGTACCGCAGCTGGGAAGCGCAGATGCGCTACTTCTCGCGCAAGTACCGTTGCGTCGCCTATAACGCCCGTGGATATCCGCCTTCCGATGTGCCAGATAGCCCGGACGCCTATTCGTTCGAGCATCAGCGCTCCGGGCTGCTGGCGGTGCTCGACAGCCTTGGGATCGAAAAAGCGCACATTGTCGGCTTGTCGATGGGCGCGTTCGCCACCTTCTATTTTGGGATGAAATGGCCCGAACGCGCGCTGTCACTGACCCTGGCCGGCATTGGTTCCGGATCGATGCCGGACGCACGAGCCGCCTTTGCAGCCGAATCTGAAGCGGCTGGTGATTCGCTGCTCGAGAAGGGCTGGCCGGAGATGGCGCCCGTCCGGGGACTGACTCCGACCAGAGTGCAGCTGCGTAACAAGGATCCGCGTGGCTTTGCCGAATTTCTGCAGATGCTGTCCGAACATTCGGCCAAGGGCTCGGCGATGACTCTGAAGGGTTATCAGGCAAGACGCCCGGCTCTGCAAGATTTCGCTGCCGAAATGGCCGCCTGCACAGTGCCGACATTGATTGTGAGCGGCGATGAAGACTGGCCTTGCCTGGACGCATCACTGATGCTCAAGCGCGCCATGCCGTCGGCCGGGCTGGCCTTTTTGCCGCAAACCGGACACGCCTGCAATCTCGAAGAACCAGCACTTTTCAATCTGCTGCTCGAACGTTTCGTGCATCAGGTCGACTCCGGGCAGTACCAGATGCGCGATCCGCTGGCCAAGCCCGGCAGAATGCTTTGAACGACTGTGGTGATCGCATTGCCCCTGATCAAGCGATCAGGGGCTGCTTCGTGGCCTAGAATTGAGGCAACGACCGCAGAATGCCGACGGAGGTCCGATGAAACTCGAGCAAATCTGGTACGAATCATCCCCTTTCATCTACGGGCTGATCGGTCTGGCCGCCCTGCTCAAGGGAGATTCGCTACTCGCGTATGCGAGTGGTGCCTTGTTGCTCACGGCTGCTGGCACCATCATTCGTCTGCGCTGGTCCGCCCGAATCAAGGGAAATTCGTCCCCGGGCAATCGTGGCGGAGGTCGTCAGCGCAACTCCGGCGCACAGCAACATCGAAAATCCGGCAACGATCGGCCCTCGGACCCAGGTCACCGGTACTAGCGCTCAGCGTGCTCCTGCGATGGATTGCGTCACCCTGGAGGCCTGAACCCTGATGCGTTTCATGCGCCGCGTGTCGCGCTGGCGATGGATGCTGCCGACGGTACGGCTAGTCGGTCTGTCTCTGCTGCCGATCATCCTGACCTTGCTGATGATCGTCGCGCTGCTCTTCGAGGAATCCGAGCTCTCGGTGCAGCGACGTGTCGAAGGCCTTGTGATGGGCGCCCAGACCGCATTGGACGGAAAGCTCCAATACGGATTGCGACTGGCAGTCGCATTGTCGGAATCGAGATCCTTAAAGAGTGGCGACTATGCCGACTTCGCACTCGAAGCCCAGTCGGTGGTTTCCCAAGATCAGGACCTTGCCTGGATCGTCATCACCGATGTGCCCGGCAAGCGTTTTGTGTATCACACCGGACGACCCGAAACTCCGGCTGTCGCTTTGCCCGCTGGGCCCAATGCCGTCGCGCAAGGGGCACAAGTTCTTGTCACCGGTCAGCCGACAATCTTCGGATTACGCCAGCATGGTCCAACGATTACCGAAAAGACAATCCCGATTCGAACCCCGATACGAGATTCGTCGACCGACGGCCTGACCCTCACGGTGATGCTGGAAGCATCGCCGCTGATCTCGCTGTTTGAAGCAATGCCGGCAAGTTGGAGCGGACTGGTGATCGACCCTGGTGGCAACATCGTCGCCACCAACAAAATCGCTGCAGATCGGATCGGCAAACAGATCGGTCAAGCGCTTTCCGAACGCCTGGCCACGCAACTTTGCAACCGTCTCGGCGACGGAAGCATTCGTCTGAACTCGGTGATGCTGACGCCTCAAGAGCCGGCAGATGCAGGCAAAACCTCGCTGGAGGTTGCCTCCTGCTCGAACCGGACCGGTTGGTCAATCGTCGTCAAGGTACCGGATTCTGAAGTTCATGCTCCGTTTGATGAAGGACTCAAGCTGATCATCCTGATGGGCATCGTCGCCATCACCTTGTCCGCAGGTATCGCACTGAGATTGGGGAGACGCCTGGAGGAAACCAAGGATCTGCGTGCAGCCAAGGAAGCAGCCGAGTCGGCCAACCAGCTCAAGAGCGAATTTCTCGCAAACATGAGTCACGAGCTGCGTACCCCATTGAACGCGATTCTCGGCCATGCCCAGCTGATGGAAGGGATCCAAAAGACCGACCAATCGGCAGACCCCTCCCGTGAGGAGTCCGTGCGTCGCATGCATCTGGAGCAGATCACCCGCGCCGGCTGGCATTTGCTGGGCCTGATCGAGGAGGTGCTCGACCTGTCCAAGATCGAATCAGGCAATCTCGCCATCGAACATTCGCTGATCGACCTGCCAGCCTTGTTGGGCGATTGCCTGGCGCAAGTCGAACCACAGGCGCAAAAATTCCACGTCAAGCTTTTGCCGATTCACGTCGAGCCGCAGGCCAGGTTCGCACTAGCGGATCCGCTTCGCTTGCGCCAGGTTGTCCTGAATCTGCTCAGCAATGCCATCAAGTACAACCGACCGGGCGGCAGCGTCCAGGTCGCCGTTGAACCGTTGCCAGATCGGCGTTTGGGTATTGCAATCAGCGACACCGGCCGTGGCATGACCGACTCCCAGTTACAGCAACTGTTCCAACCCTTTGTTCGTTTCGTCGCGCGCGGTGAGGTCATTGAAGGAACCGGGATTGGTCTAGCCCTGTCCAAGCGGCTAGTCGAAATGATGGGCGGTGAACTGACAGTCAAAAGCCGTCCTGGGCAAGGCAGCGTTTTCAGCTTTGCCATCGAGCGTGGCGAGCAACTCGACACAAACCCATTGGTACCAGCTAATCAGTCGGAGCTTCCAGTCAGCGCACAACCGGCTGCTGAACCGCCGCCTCTCGAGCCGGCTGCCCGGCAGGCAGGTGCGCATCGAAGCGTGCTGTACATCGAAGACACGATGACCAATCTGGAAATCGTCAGGCTGTACCTCGAACGCCAAGGGGGGTTTCGAGTTCTTCATGCTCCCGACGGAGAAGGCGGCATCGAACTCGCGCTTGCCGAGTGCCCTGATGTGATCGTGCTCGACATGAACCTGCCGGGAATGAACGGTCTGCAAGTCAAGCAAGCTCTGCACACAAATCCGCAGACTCGAGACATACCGGTGATCGCCTTGTCGGCCAACGCAATGCACGCAGACATTGAGCAGGCGCTTGCCGCTGGCTTTTACGACTACCTGACCAAACCGATCAAGCTACCGAAGCTTCTCGACGCCCTGCGAACCGCGTCGCCCGCCTGAGGTACGTTGACCAACAGGCTTGTCCGCTCCCTTCGAGGCTCATGCCACCGATCCCAAGGATTTTTCCACATGTACATGCCCGCGCATTTTGACGAGAGTCGACCCGATGAAGTCGTCCGACTATTGAGAGACTATCCCCTGGGCGCCCTGGTCATCACCGGTCCTGACGGGCTGGACGCCAATCATCTCCCCTTCGAGTACGAACCGGAGCCCGGGGGGCTCGGGTGCTTGCGCGCCCACATCGCACGCGCAAATCCGCTCTGGCAACAAGCCAGCGATGGCGATCAGGTTCTGGTGATTTTCCAGGGAAGCCAGGGGTACCTGTCACCGAACTGGTATCCGAGCAAGCATGAAAC
>JALRBB010000080.1 GCA_023257915.1 Quisquiliibacterium sp.
GAGCGAGGCCACTGCGTCCGCTCAAGCAGCGGGCGTAGCTCAAGGGTCAGAGCCCTTGCCTTATAAGCGAGTGACCCGGGTTCGAGTCCCGGCGTCCGCACCACCCACCAATCAAGGCGTAACTCACCCGAAGAACCGCCCTGCTTTTCAGAAATTTCCGCGCATATCGACGCTACGCCATCTGACCGGCGAAGATCTTGGATGTGTAAACAAATCCTCGTGAAAGCACCAAGTTGTTGACATAATTTGCAAAAAATAGTCGTATGAACCCATTCACTCACTCACATTGAGCAGTTGTTTACGAAAAACAGTCCGTATAACCGTTCTGAAGTCGTCGCGCCGCTCAGATCGCCTTTTGCTCGCGCAGCGAGGCGATCGCTGAGCCGTCATAGCCCAGTTCCTGCAACACCTGCTCGGTGTGCTCGCCCACCATCGGCGCGCGATGCCGGATACCGCCCTGGGAAATCGACAGGTTCAGTGGAACCGCGCTGACCGGGGCCGGTCTCGGAAGGCCCGGATAGTCAACAGGCTGGTAAAACCCCAGCGCCTCGGTCTGCGGATGGTCGAGAGCCTGCTGCGGAGTCAGCACCGGCCCGCAGGGGATCTTGGCGGCGCCAAGTGCCGCCATCACCTCGTCGTTGCTGCGCTCGGCGCACCAGCGTGACATCCGCTCGCTGATCAGTTCGCCGTGGATGCCGCGCGACTCGTCGGTGTCGAAGCGAGGATCCTCGAGCCAGCTTGGCTCGCCCATCAGTTTGGCCCAGCGCTCGTAGAGCGGTCGGCCCACGACCTGACACAGGATCCAGCCGTCCCTGGTGCGGAACACGTCGACCGGCGCCGAGGTCTGGCCGCGATTGCCGGTCGGCACCCGGTCGGCGCGGGCCACTGCCTGCTCGATCAGCACACCATTGTTCAGCGACAGTGCGGTACCCAGCAGCGAGCCCTCGACTTTCTGACCGCGACCGGATTTGCCGCGCTCCATCAGCGCCACCATCGTGCCCAGCGCGTTATGCAGCGCAGTACCAAAGTCGACCCAATTGATCTGCGCACGGTAGGGCTGGTCAGGTTCGCCGGTCATATACACCGAGCCGCACATCGCCTGCGCCACACCGTCAAACCCGACAAACGAAGACATCGGGCCGGTGGGGCCGAAGGCAGAACTGGTGGTCAGGATGATGTCCGGCTTGATCGCGCGCAGCGAGTCATAGTCGAGCCCCATCGCAGCGAGGGTCTGGGGAGGCAGATTGGCCACCACCACGTCGGCGCTTGCGACCAGCTTGCGGACCACCTCGCGGCCGGCCGGGTTCATCGGGTCGAGCGTGATCGAGCGCTTGTTGCGGTTCATCTGCATGAACAGTGCACCCTCGCCGCCGGAGGTAACTGGCGTGGTGAATCGGTCCTCGCTGCCGGTGCGCTTTTCGATGCGGATCACGTCGGCACCGTATTCGGCGAGCAGGGCGGCGCAATAGGGGCCGGCAATGAAGCGGCCGAAGTCCAGCACGCGGACTCCGTTCAGTGGCAGGGCGTTCAAGCGGTCGTCTCCTGGTTTCATGTTTGCGCCGCGACGCGGCGGGTGGTTGATGGCATGGCGCTGGCTGGCGCAGGCGGTTCGAGTGTCGGGTTCAGCGTCGGATCGTGGGCCGCTGACTTGGCTGATCGCTGGGCGCAGGCGACCCGGATCACTTATAATTCCAGGTTTGCCTCCATTGGCGATTTTCGCCTAGAGGATAGTCGAAAGATCGTCGAAACAAGACTTGGCGATCGTTTAACTTGCCTGCGTGGTTTGACTTGCCTGGGTGATCGTACTGGTGAATGCACCAGTGCTCGCATCAGGCCCCGGAGACTCGAGATGCCGATTTTCGCGTATCGATGCGAAAGCTGCGGGTTCCAAAAGGATGTGCTGCAAAAGCGCTCCGACCCGCCCCTGGTCACCTGCCCGGAATGCGGGCGTGATGCGTTCGCCAAGCAACTGACCGCGCCTGCCTTTCAGCTCAAGGGCAGCGGCTGGTATGTGACCGATTTTCGTGACAAGGGCAAGGCGTCCGGCAAGGAAGCCGACTCTGGTGGCGGGGCAGGGGCGGCCGACAAGCCGGCTGGTCAGTCCGCGCCCGCCAGCGGCGCACAGCCTGCTGCCACGTCCGGCGGCAGCGGATCTGCCGGCGCATCCGGCTCGGCTGCTTCGAGCTCCTCGTCTTCCAGCCCGTCGTCGGGCAGCGCGGCCTGAGCCCCGGCGTCAGGCTGCCGTTCAGCACCCAAGAGGTCTGCCATCAACTCAATTCACCCGGCCACCCTGCGTGGTTACTTCGTCACCGGTCTTCTGATCTGGGTGCCGCTCGCCATCACGATCTGGGTGCTGAACCTGATCGTCACCACGATGGATCAGAGCCTGGCACTGCTGCCGGCGAAGTGGCATCCGCACACGATCTTCGGGCGCGACATCCCGGGTCTTGGCGTGGTGCTGACGCTGCTGGTCATCCTGATCACCGGATTGCTGACCCGCAATTTCTTGGGTCAACGGCTGGTCGTGGTGTGGGAGGCGATCCTTTCGCGCATCCCGATCGTCAATTCCATTTACTCGAGCGTCAAGCAGGTTAGTGACACCTTGTTCAAGCCGGGCGGCAAGGCGTTTCGCAAGGCGCTGCTGGTGCAGTACCCGCGCGCCGGAGTCTGGACGATCGCGTTCGAGACCGGAGCGCCGGCCGATGAGGCCGCCTCGCACCTCGGCAGCGACATGATCTCGGTGTACGTGCCCACCACGCCGAACCCCACGTCCGGGTTCTTCCTGATGATGCTTCGTGCCGAGGTCGTCGAGTTGCGCATGAGCGTTGATGAAGCGCTCAAGTATGTGGTGTCGATGGGCGTGGTCGCACCGCGCGTCGGGCAGTCGCGCCGGAACGGTAAGACAGCGCCCGCGGTCGAACCGCCCCAAAATTCCTGAGCAGGCCGCGCGCCTGCCGTAAGTCATCCCTGGAGAAGCTCCCATGCGTTCCTGCTATGTCGGCCAAGTGTCCGGCGAACATCTCGACCAGACCGTGACCTTGTTTGGCTGGGTGCATCGGCGCCGTGATCACGGTGGCGTGATCTTCATCGACTTGCGCGATCGTGAAGGACTGGCCCAGATC
>JALRBB010000155.1 GCA_023257915.1 Quisquiliibacterium sp.
GCTGGTGAGCCGGCGATCCGCTCGATCGCAAGCCAGCGTGCCGGGTGACCGGAACCCAGGTTGCGGGCCTGCAGGCGGGCGCCAAGCCAGGCAGTCAGCACCGGTACGAACGCGATGCCGGCCAGCAGCCAGGCCGCGATCGCGAGATAGGCGGCAACTGGTAGCCCGGCTATCGGTGGCAGCAGCAGAAAGATCGCACCGACGGCCAGCAAGGCGAGTGCCCAGGTGCTTGCGCTGCGTTGCCCAAGCGCGCGCTCTGGCGAACCGGAGCGCAGCGCCCTGGCGGCGTCGATCTGTCGCAGAACCCGAGCCGGCAGAGCACTGCCGGCGACACCGACCGCAATGCCGAGCAGCGCGAACACCAGCACCGTAGCCGGGTCGACCGACAAGCCGGGTCGAGCCCCGGAGAAATAACCGCCGCCCAGATCGCCGCCCAGCAATTCCAGCATCGCCCAGGCGAGCGCGAATCCACCGAGAACGCCGACCATCGAGCCGATGCAGCCGAGCATCAGGCCCTGACCGAGCATCATGCCGGCCAACAAGCGGCGCGAGCCGCCGAGAACGCCGATCAGCGCAAGTTCAGGCAACTGGCGCAGCATCGCCAGCGACATTGTCGAATAGACGATGAAACCGCCGGTAAACAGCGCGACCAGTGCGAGCACGTTCAGGTTGACGCGATAGGCTCGCGACAGATTGCTCATTCGCTGCTGGGCATCTGCGGGCCTGACCAGCCGAAACGCAGGCGGCAATTGCGCGGCGAGCTCGGCTCCCAGGCGATCGGCGCTGATGCCTGACTGCAGACGAAGGTCGATGCGGGTCAGGCGGCCGAGCCAGCCCAGTCGCCATTGCAGGCTGCCGATGTCCATGATGGCAAGGCGTTGTCCGCCTATCGCTCCGGGAACTGTCCCTGCCACGCGCAGCCGGGTCTGGTGCAGTCCGGATCCGATCAGGACGATGTCGCCACTGTTCACGGCCAGCGCATCGCGTGCCGCTGACGACAGAAAGATCGTGTCGTCGGCAAACAGCGGCGAGTCGCTGCCGGAAGCCGCTGGGCTGTCGGCCGGGTCCGGCACCGCCAACAATGACGGCGTGACCCGCGCCGCGCGCATCGGATCCAGTCCGAGCAGCTTCAGGCTGATCGCGCTTGCATCGGCGCGGTCGGCGGCTGTGGCGCGCACCTCGGTCTCAATCACCGGGCTGACGGCCGCGATCGCGTTGATGCGGGCCATCTGCGGATACCAGCTCTCATCGAAGCTGCCGTCGCTCGCCTGCAACTGAAGCTGGGCGTCACCGTTGACCACAGAGATCGCAGCACCGAATTCATCGAGAGCCGAGCGGTTGACCAGATGAATGCCCAGCGCGAGCGCCACACCGATGGCGATCGCGATGATCGCCGTCAACATGCGGGCGGGCGAGGCCCGCCACTGTCCACTCCAGCAGGATGCGAGCAGGGCGAGATTGGCGTTCATCTTGAGTCGGATTTTCCTGCGGCCAGTCTGACGGCTCAGGCCGTGTGCAATCCGTCGCTGCCCAGACGCAGGCGTCGATCGGCGATCGCGGCCGCGTGCTCCGAATGCGTGACCATCAGCAGTGCGGCACCATGCTCGCGCACTTGCGTGGCGAGCAAGCGCAAGGCGACGTCGGCGCTCGCGGGATCGAGGTTTCCGGTTGGCTCGTCCGCCAGCAACAGGGCTGGCGCATGCACCAGAGCACGCGCCAGCGCGACGCGCTGCTGCTCGCCGCCGGACAACTGTGCGGGCAGGCTGTCGCCACGATCACCCAGGCCGACCTCGGCGAGCATGTTGCCGGCAGCCGCGAGTGCCTGCCCCGGCGAGACGCCGTTGAGCATCAGCGGAATCGCCACGTTGCGCGCGGCGCTCATGTGCGGGATCAGGTGAAAGGCCTGAAACACAAAGCCGAGCGCATGTCGTCGCAGTGCGGCACTGGCGTCATCGTTGAGCGCCTGCACCGCCTTGCCATCGAGTTCGATGCGACCTTCGTCTGGCGCTTCCAGGCCGGCGATCAGGTTGAGCAGGGTGGACTTTCCGGCACCCGACTCCCCGAGCAGTGCCAGCAGCTCGCCGCGTCGCAGCTCGAGATCCAGGTTTCGAAGAACCCAGCGTGTGCCGTAGCGTTTTCCGACCCCTTGCAGGCGCAACATCGGTGGATTCGATTCGGTGGCGTCGCTCATGAGATGTTGTCGCAGATCAGGACATCAGCTTGCGTCATGATTTCCCCCTGAAACATTTTGATGGCGACGCCCCCCGGACGTCTTCGGCGGCTCCGCTAAAGACGCCCTGTGACAGTCCGATGACTTATTGACCGAATTTTGATGAATTTTGAAAATTCAGTTTGGATGCATCGATAGCTTGTCACCAATCGGGCAATGTCACCATTTTGACGCGAAAGCCGCGCAAGGCGCGCGTATGATCGCACCTGTCCTTCGCCG
>JALRBB010000304.1 GCA_023257915.1 Quisquiliibacterium sp.
AGCCTCTCGCAGATCGCACCACCGATCCCGACCGCACCACCGGTCACCAGGGCTGTCCTTGCGTGGCTGCGGCTCGTCTGACTCATCTCGGCTCCTTATTCCATTCAATGCGAAAAGTCGCGAGTTTACGAAGATTTTCGACACGTGCCTGCCGGATGCACCCACCCAGAGCGCCGGCCGCTACAGTAAGCTCTCGGCATGCTCATCGAACGCCCCGCCCAGCCGGCCCCGTCGCTGCGTCAGATGCTCGCCGATTTCGGCCCGATCTACGCGGCCAACGGGCTGATCGGCTTCATCTTCGCGGCCACCGGGCCGTTGGCCATCCTGATGTCGGTTGGGAGCGAAGGCGGCTTGTCGCAGGCGCAGATCGCCTCCTGGGTGTTCGGCTGCTTTGGTGTCAATGGTTTGCTCAGCATCCTGGCCAGCTGGTACTACCGGATGCCGCTCACCTTTTTCTGGACGATCCCGGGTGCGGTGCTGGTCGGCTCGGCGCTGTCGCATCTGAGTTTCGCTCAGGTTGTGGGCGCTTACTTCGCTTGTGGGCTACTGATGCTGGTGCTTGGCTTGTCGGGTTGGGTGCGACGTCTGATGCAGGCGCTGCCGATGCCGATCGTCATGGGCATGGTCGCCGGCGTGTTCATGCGCTTCGGAGTCGATCTGATCCACGCGCTGCGCGATGATTTGGCCCTGGCCGGGCCGATGGTGCTGACCTTCGTGCTGATGAGCGTGCTGCCCTTAGGGCGGCGCTTTCCGCCACTGTTCGCGGCAATCCTGGTTGGCGTGGTGTTGATCGTCGCGCAAGGCAGTTTCGACGCCTCCGGCATGCGCGGCGCCACGATTGCGCAGCCGGTATTTCAAGCGCCTGAATTCGCCTGGCAGGCGATGTTCGAGCTGGTTGTTCCGCTGGCGATCACCGTGCTGATCGTGCAAAACGGTCAGGGCTTCGCGGTGCTCGATGCGGTCGGGCACAAGGCGCCGATCAACATGGCGACAACAGGCTGTGGTGTCTGGTCGTTGTTGACCGCCAGCGTGGGCTCGGTGTCCACCTGTCTGGCCGGACCGACCAATGCGATGATCGCCAGCGGCGGCGACAAATCCCGACACTACACCGGCGCCATCCTGGTCGGGTTGCTGGCGATGGGCTTCGGCCTGTTCTCGCCGTTGTTCACGAAGCTGATGCTGTCTTCGCCGAAGGCGTTCATCGCGACGGTGGCCGGGCTTGCGATGTTTCGAGTGCTGCAGACCGCGTTCACGATTTCGTTTCGTGATCGCTTCACGCTCGGCGCGTTGGTTGCGTTCCTGGTAACGGTGGCCAATGTGCCGATCTGGAACATCGGTGCGCCGTTCTGGGGCCTGGTGTTCGGCTATCTGATTTCACGCCTGCTGGAACGGCCCGATTTCGCAGCAACGCAGGCATCGCGCACCGCGGATTGAAGCCTTGGCGTTGCCGGGTGCCGGCCGCGCCGCGGTTGCCTGCGCTCTACAATTCATCCAATGAATACCGAATCCGTTTCCCCGCAAAGCGCCGGCCTGCCACTGCCTGGCGCGCTGGATGGTCTGAAGGTTCTCGAACTCGGCCAGCTGATCGCCGGTCCGTTTGCCGCCAAGACACTGGCCGACTTCGGCGCCGATGTGATCAAGGTGGAGGCTCCGGACACCGGAGATCCGCTGCGCAAGTGGCGAATGCTCAAGGACGGGCAGTCGGTCTGGTGGCAGGTGCAGTCGCGCAACAAGCGCTCGTTGGCGCTCGATCTTCGCGAGCCCGACGGACAGGCGATCGTGCGCAGGCTCGCCGCCGAGGCCGACGTGCTGATCGAAAATTTCCGCCCGGGTGCGCTCGAGGGTTGGGGGCTTGATCCGCAGCAACTGATCGAGGCCAACCCCAGGCTGATCGTATTGCGCGTCAGCGGTTACGGCCAGACAGGGCCGTACCGCAACCGGCCTGGCTTTGGCGTGGTCGCCGAAGCAATGGGCGGCATGCGCCATCTGACCGCCGAGCCTGGCAGGGTGCCGGTGCGTGTTGGCGTCAGCATAGGCGACACGCTCGCGTCGCTGCACGGCGTGATCGGAATCCTGCTCGCGCTGCAGCACCGGCATGCCAGCGGCAAGGGTCAGGTCATCGATATCGCGTTGTACGAGGCGGTGTTCAACTGCATGGAGAGCCTGCTGCCCGAATACAGCGCCTTCGGCGCGGTGCGCGGCCCGGCCGGCAGCGCGTTGCCGGGCATCGCGCCCACCAACGCGTACAAGTGCGCCGATGGCGGGTATGCGCTGGTTGCTGGCAATGGCGACAGCATCTTTCGCCGGCTGATGACGCTGATCGGGCGCGAGGATCTCGCCAATGATCCGCAGCTTGCGCACAACACCGGACGCGTTGCGCGGGTCGAGGAAATCGACGCGGTGATCGGCGACTGGACCGCGCAGCGCAGCGTTGACGAGGTGCTCGCGGCGCTCGATGGCGCATCGGTGCCGGCCGGGCGTATCTACACGGTCGAGGACATCGCGCAGGATCCGCACTATCACGCCCGCGGCATGATCGAGCAGGTGCAGATGGACGACGGCAGCCAGCTAGCGGTGCCGGGCTTTGTGCCCAAGTTGTCGGCCTCCCCCGGACGTCATCGCCGCAACGCCCCGTCGCTCGGGCAGGACACTGACGACGTGCTGCGGGAGATCGGACTGAGTGCCGCGCAGATCGACGCGCTCAGGCAGCGTGGCATCGTGCGCTAGCGGCCCACGCCGCCGGCAACGGGTAGCACAACCGGATCACCGGAGCGCAATCTCACAACGCCGCTGCAACGACTCAACGCCAACCACTCAACGTCAACCAATCAACGGTAACCACTCAAGCGCTACAACGACATGATCGACCATCTCGACCACCTGGTGCTGACCACCTCGCGACCACAAGCCTGCATCGAGTTCTACACCGGTGTGCTCGGCATGCGCCTCGAAACCTTCAAGGGCGATTCGTCCTCCGACGAGCGTCGCGCGTTCAGATTTGGCAACCAAAAGATCAACCTGCATGTTCAGGGCGCGGAGTTCGAACCCAGGGCGCATCTGCCGGTGCCTGGGTCACAGGATCTTTGCTTTATCGCATCGGTGCCGCTCGACGCGGTGATCGCTCGCCTGCAGGAACATGACTGGCCGATCCTTGAGGGTCCGGTGATGCGCACTGGTGCGACCGGCCGGATCCGTTCGGTCTATGTGCGCGATCCGGATCTGAACCTGATCGAGATTTCCGAGCCTGCCTGATACGAGCCGACCTATGAGCACACTGCCCCTGACCGACTGGATCGGTCGCACCGAACAACTCGATGATCTGGTCACGCCCACGCCGTATGCGGCACTGTCGGCCACGCTGGATCGACCTGCCCACCGACCGCCGCCGGGAACCATGCTGCCGCCAGTCTGGCACTGGCTCTATTTTCTGCCGTTGGCGCAACAGTCGATGATCGGCGCAGACGGGCATCCGCAGCGCGGCGGCTTTCTGCCGCCGGTTCCGCTGCCGCGTCGCATGTGGGCGGGCAGTCAGATGGAGTTTCGCCAGCCGATCCGGATTGGCGATCGCATCAGCCGCCTGTCGACGATCGAGTCCGTCGAAGAAAAGAGCGGCCGCACCGGCACGCTGGTGTTCGTCAAGGTACGGCACGAGATCAGCGTGCAGGGCGCCCCCGAGCCGGGGCCCGCGCTGGTGGAGTTTCACGACATCGTCTACCGCGACCTGCCGCGCCCGGACGATCCGGTGCCGGCGCCCAAGGCCGCGCAACAGACCCCGGCCAACGGCTGGGAGCGCAAGATCATTCCGGATGACGTGCTGCTGTTTCGCTACTCGGCCCTGACATTTAACGGCCACCGGATTCATTACGATCGCCGTTACGTGACCAGTGTCGAGGGCTATCCGGGGCTGATCGTGCACGGCCCGCTGATCGCCACGCTGCTGCTCGATGCCTTGCGCCATGAGCATCCGCAGGCGCAGGTTGCGCGCTTTGAGTTTCGCGCAATGCGCCCGACCTTTGATCTGAACCATTTCTTCGTGTGCGGTGAGCCCGATGCCGACGGCAAGGGTTTCCATCTGTGGGCCAAAGATCATGAAGGCTGGCTGACGATGGATGCGCGCGTTGCGCTTGTCTCGGCATGAGGCCGCTCGAGGGCATTACGGTCGTCAGCCTCGAGCATGCGATCGCCGCGCCGTTTGCGACGCGCCAGCTCGCAGACCTGGGGGCGCGAGTTATCAAGGTTGAGCGTCCGCGTGTCGGCGACTTCGCGCGTGCTTATGATCAGCGGGTGCGCGGCGAGGCTTCGCACTTCGTGTGGACCAATCGCTCCAAGGAAAGCCTGACGCTCGATCTGAAGCATCCGCGCGCCCGTGCCCTGCTCGATCAGCTCATCGACGAGAAAGCTGATGTGCTGGTGCAAAACCTTGCCCCCGGCGCGGCCGCACGGATGGGCTTGTCATACGACGCCTTGTCGGTTCGTAAGCCGTCGATCGTGGTCTGCGACATTTCCGGGTACGGCGGCGACGGCCCGTACCGCGAACGCAAGGCCTACGACCTGCTGATCCAGAGTGAAGCCGGTTTTCTCTCGGTGACCGGGACACCGGACACGATGGCCAAGGCGGGCGCCTCGATCGCCGACATCGCGGCCGGCATGTACGCGTACAGCAACATCCTCGCGTCGCTGTTCGCGCGCCAGCGCACCGGGCGTGGTGCCCACATCGACGTGTCGATGCTCGAGTCACTGGTCGAGTGGATGTCGTTTCCGATGTATTACGCATTCGAAGGAGCGGCACCACCGGTGCGCACCGGCGCCGAGCACGCGACCATCTATCCGTATGGTCCGGTCGAAGCCGGCGACGGTGGCGTGGTGATGCTTGGGCTGCAAAACGAGCGCGAATGGGCGGTGTTTTGCGACCAGGTGCTCGAGCAGCCCGAGCTCAAGACCGATCCGCGCTTTGTGAACAATCCGGCTCGCAGCACCAATCGCGAGGCGCTGCGCGAACTGATGCGCGAACGCTTCAAGCCGTTGAGCGCAGATCAGGTCGCGGCTCGGCTGGATGCCGCGCAGATCGCCAATTCGCGGGTGAACACGATGCAGGACGTCTGGAACCATCCGCAGCTCAAGGCGCGTGACCGCTGGCGCGAGATCGACTCGCCGGCAGGCATGATTCCCGCGCTGCTCCCCCCGGGGCGCAAGGGTGATGCCCGCATGGATGCGGTGCCCAAGCTCGGCGAGCATACCGACCGCATCCTTGCCGAGCTCGGCGTCGAGGCTGCCGAGCTCGCCGCGTTGCGCGCCGAGAACGCAGTCTGAGCGCCGAGGTGCCAGCTCGCTACGCCGTCGGCCTCCACGCCAACCCCTGAACCCTCGCACAGCAGGAGCGGTCCCATGCCCGCCACGATCGTCGATTCCTTCATCTTTCGCGACATCTTCGGCAGCGAGGCGATGCGCCAGGTCTGGTCCGATGAGAACCGCACGCAGAAATACCTGGATTTTGAAGCCGCGCTCGCGCGGGTGCAGGGTCGGCTCGGTGTGATTCCGCAGGAGGCCGCCGACGAGATCATTCGCCACTGCTCGGTGGCCAAGATCGACATGGACAAGCTCAAGGCGCGCACCGAGCAGATCGGCTATCCGGTGCTCGGCGTGGTGTCGCAGCTGAACGCGCTGTGTCGCGACCGGCTCGGCGAATTCTGTCACTGGGGTGCGACCACGCAGGACGTCACCGACACCGCGGTCGCATTGCAGATTCGCGAGGCGCTGGATCTGGTGGAGGTGGAGCTGGCGGCGATCAGCGCCGCGCTTGCAAAGCTGGCGCAGCGCTATCGCGACACGCCGATCGCCGGGCGCAGTAATCTGCAGCAGGCGATTCCGGTCACCTTCGGCTACAAGATGGCCGGCATCCTGTCGGCCATCGAGCGGCATCGAGAGCGACTCGCTCAGCTGCGTCCGCGGGTGCAGGTTGGCGAATTTGCCGGTGCGGCCGGCACGCTGGCTTCGCTGGAGCGTGACGCGATGGCCACGCAGCAGGGGGTGATGGCCGAGCTGGGCCTGGGCCAGCCGCTGATCGCCTGGCACACGATTCGCGACAACGTCGCTGAAGTGGGTGCCTTTCTGGGTTTGCTCGGCGGCACCCTCGGCAAGATCTCGATGGATGTCAAGCTGATGATGCAGACCGAGGTTGCCGAGGTCTATGAGCCGTATGCGCCGGGGCGCGGCTCAAGCAGCACGATGCCGCAAAAGCGCAACCCGATCTCCTGCGCCTACATTCACGGCGCGGTCTCGGTTGTGCGTCAACATGCCGCGGCGCTGATGGACGCGATGATCGCGGATCATGAGCGCTCGACCGGTCCGTGGCAGATCGAATGGATCGTGCTGCCCGAGGCCTTTTGCCTGACAGCCGGCGCGCTCAAGCAGGCGCGCTTCCTGCTCGAGGGTCTGGAGGTCGATGAAGCCCAGATGCGCAAAAACCTCGACATCACCAACGGACTGATCATGTCCGAGGCTGTAATGATGGGCCTGGGGCCCTACATCGGTCGCGAATATGCGCATGACCTGGTGTACGACATCTGTCGCGAGGCCATCCGCATCAATCGTCCCTTGCTCGACTTGCTTGCCGAACATCCGGAGATCAGCGCCCACCTGGATCGCGAGGCGTTGGCCAGATTATGCGATCCGGCCAATTACCTGGGGCAGGCGGGTGTGATGGTAGATCGGGTGCTGGCCGCTCGGCGAAGCTGACGCGAGCCGACACCACGCCTGCTTCAAGCCACCGGCGTACGCATCGTCACCAGCTCCTCGGCGGCGCTCGGGTGTAGCGCGACGGTGTCATCGAACTGGCGCTTGGTGGCGCCCATCTTCACCGCGATCGCGGCCATCTGGATCATTTCGGCCGCGTCCGGTCCGCACACATGCACGCCCAGCACCCGATCGGTGTCGGCGTCCACCACCAGTTTCATCAGCATTTTTTCGGTGGAGTCCGACAGCACCGCGGCCATCGGCCGGAAGCTGGTGCGGAAGATTTTCACGCGGGAGAACTGCTCGCGTGCCCGCGCTTCGCTCAGACCGACGGTGCCGATCTCCGGGGTCGAGAACACCGCCATCGGCACATTCGTGTGATCGCAACTCCAGGGCTGGTTGCCGAATACCGTGTCCGCGAATGCATGGCCTTCCCGGATCGCCACTGGCGTGAGCGCGATGCGGTCGGTGACGTCGCCGACGGCCCAGATGTTCGCGGCGCTGGTTTGCGACTGGCCATCGACCAGAATCGCGCCGCGGGTGTCGACCTGCACCCCGGCCCGTTCCAGGCCCAGGCCGGCAGTGTTCGGTACGCGACCGGTCGCAAGCATCACCAGGCCGGCTTCGCGCACGCCTGCGCCGGACAGCCTGACGCGGTGGGCGCCCCCGGGTGTCACCGCCTCGATCGACTCGATGACCGTGCCGGTCAGCACCTCGATGCCGTCCGCGCGCATCGCGTCGGCCAGGTGCTTGCGCAGGTCGTCGTCGAAGCCGCGCAGGATCTGCTCGCCGCGATAGACCAGTGTGACCCGCACGCCGAGCCGTGCGAGCAGGCAGCCGAACTCGACTGCAATAAAGCCACCGCCTTCGATGATCATCGACTCCGGCAGCTCGGTGAGATGAAAAATCTCGTTCGAGGTGATCGCGAGCTCGGCACCCGGGATCTGCGGGCGGAATGGCCGCCCGCCGGTGGCGATCAGGATCCGCTCGGCGCGAACCGTCTCGCCAGTGCCCAGCAGTCGCACCGTGTGTGCGTCTTCGAGCAGTGCGCGACTGTCGACCGTGGTCACGCCGGCGCCTTCAAGGTTGCGCCGGTAGATGCCTTCAAGCCGGGAAATTTCACGGTCTTTCGCGGCAATCAGTGCCGACCAGTCGAAGCGCGGTCTGTCCAGGCTCCATCCGAACGAGCCGGCCAGATCGAACTCGTCGGCAAAGCGGCTGGCCAGAACCAGCAGTTTCTTGGGCACGCAGCCCCGGATCACGCAGGTGCCGCCGTAGCGATATTCCTCGGCAATCATCACCCGGGCGCCATGGCCAGCAGCGATCCGGGCTGCCCGCACCCCGCCGGAGCCGGCGCCGATCACGAACAGGTCTAGGTTTGTTGCGGGCATCTGGGTTCAGTCCTTGAAGAAATCAAACCGCCAATCGTCCCACGGATTGCGGTGGCCGCCGCTGCCCAACCCCTGGTCGGGGCGTGCTGCGGGTCGTGTGTTCGCACGGCGGCGAGGGCACCGCCGCCCCGCCATCCCGGTCCCGGGTGGCACTTGATCTGCGGTATAACCCTTTTAGGTGATGTGGTGATCGTCCAACGGGTTATGGACGCCCTTGTGGGGTGGACCGAACATCCGAAAGGATTGCTCGCGGCCGTGGTGGCTGCGCCAGCGTGCGACTCGAAAACTATTTAGGGCCGGAGGAGAAGAAATCGTGAAAACCAAAATCCGTCATCTTGCCTTGCTCGTGGCTGGCTGCCTCGCGCCGGTCATGGCGTCCGCCACCAATGGTTACTTCGCCCACGGCTATGGCATCAAGGCCAAGGGCATGGCGGGTGTTGGTATTGCCTTACCACAGGATTCCCTGGCTGCGGCTACCAATCCGGCGGGCATTGCGTTTGTTAACAGCCGAATGGATTTGGGAGCTGAGTTATTTTTGCCCAGGCGCAGCAGCACGATTTCTGGAAATGGCGGTATTCCACCCTACGGTATTCCTCCGTTGGATGGGACGTATTCGGGCGACGGTAAAAGCGCCTTTTTGGTTCCGGAGTTTGGCTACAACCGAGTGATCAACCCTAACCTAACCGTTGGTCTTGCGGTGTACGGCAATGGCGGGATGAACACGACCTACGATCGGTCACCGTTCATGATGCTCGGGGGCTCTAGTCCGGCAGGCGTGGATCTGATGCAGTTGTTTATCGCACCGAGCATGGCTTACAAGGTCAACCCAAATCATTCGCTTGGTGTGTCGCTGAACCTTGCTCATCAGCGATTTTCTGCAAAGGGGCTGGAACCGTTCGCAGGTTTCGGGTTCTCGTCGTCGCCGGCAAACGTGTCGAACGTCGGGTCTGATAGTGCATCGGGATGGGGCGTTCGGGTCGGTTGGACCGGCCAGGTGTCGGATGCGGTAACGATGGGCGCCACGTATCAGTCGAAGACCCAGATGGGCAAGTTCGACAAGTACGCCGGGCTGTTCGCCGACGGTGGCTCATTCGATATCCCCGCAAATTACGGGATCGGTCTCGCGTTAAAGACCAGTCCTCGCCTGACAGTCGCTGCAGATGTGCAGCGGATCGAATACGGCGGTATCGCGTCGGTCGCCAACCCGGTCGCCAACCTGTTTCGGCCTGACGGTTCGGGCATGCTCGGTGGCAGCCAGGGGGCCGGTTTTGGCTGGCGCGACATGACGGTGTTCAAGATTGGAGCAGCCTGGAAGCACAGCGATCAGCTGACGATCCGCGCCGGTTACAGCACCGGTAGTCAGCCAATTCCTTCTGGCGAAACCTTCTTCAACATTTTGGCACCAGGTGTTATGGAGCGGCACCTGACGCTGGGTATGACCTGGCAGGTTGGCGGTGGTAAGGAGGTCAGCGCTTATTACATGCATGCATTCGGCGAGCGTGTGAACGGGCTCAACTCTATTCCGCCGATGATGGGCGGGGGCGAGGCTAATCTACGTATGCACCAGAACGCACTCGGTCTCGCGCTGGGCTGGCGGATTTAAGCGCGAGCCCGAAGGGTTTAGGGAGGAAGTGTCGGCGATGGGATACCTGATCAACGGCGTGCAGGTCGACGCGGATGACGAAGGGTTTCTGCTCGAAGCGGATTTCAGCCGCGAGGCGTCCGAGGCGATCGCACAGGCCGAGGGCATTGTGTTGACCGATGAGCACTGGCTGGTTATCGAATACCTTCGCGAGCGATTCCGCGATGACGGCCAGACGCCCAACTTCCGGAACATGGTCAAGGATTTCGAGCAGGAGCATCCCGGCACCGACTGGAAGGCGCGGTTGTACGACCTGTTCCCAAACCAGCCGGCACGCCAGGGTGTGCGGGTTGCTGGTCTGACCAAGCCGTTTGGCAAGGGCGGGTACTAGCAGCGTTTGGAATCGGCCGGGAAGAGGCGCCTGCGTGCAAGGACAGAGCGCGCAGGAGCCTGTTTCCCGGAATGTTAAGGTTGTAGGGGATGGCAGTTCGGGCAGGAAATCTCGTCGCCCGGCGGCTGCATCCTGGAATTTGAACGGAGATGAAGATGCAATTTGACAAGGAACTGGACGCGCGTGGCCTGAACTGTCCACTGCCGATCATCAAAACCAAGAAGGCACTCAATGACCTGGGTTCCGGACAGGTGTTGCGCGTGACGTCGACCGATTCCGGATCGCTCAAGGACATGGAGGCATTCGCCAAGCAGACCGGCAATGAGCTGCTGTCCTCGGCGCAGGACGGCGGCGACTATGTCTTCTTTCTGAAAAAGAAGTAAAGGCCGCGCAAGCATGCCGGTCTCGCGCTGCGTTGACCGGCGCTCCTCCAACGATCATCACATCGGGAAACTCGCATGGACCAACCGAAGAAGATGGCGATCATCGCCACCAAGGGAACCCTGGACTGGGCCTATCCCCCGCTGATCCTGTCCTCGACGGCGGCCGCCCTTGGCTACGAGGTCCAGGTGTTCTGCACGTTCTACGGCCTGTCCTTGCTGCGAAAGGACCTGAGCGGTATCAAGATCAGCCCGCTGGCCAATCCGGCGATGCCGATGCCGGTACCAATGCCGGTCATGGTGCAGATGCTGCCCGGCATGGAGGCGATGGCCACCATGATGATGAAGAACAAGATGAAGTCCAAGGGCGTCGCCTCGCTCGAGGAACTGCGCTCGCTGTGCCTGGAGGCCGAGGTCAAGTTCATCGCCTGCCAGATGACGGTGGACCTGTTCGAATTCAGCAAGAGCGACTTCATCGACGGCATCGAGTACGGCGGCGCGACGATGTTCATGAAGTTCGCGGGCGAGACCGACGT
>JALRBB010000298.1 GCA_023257915.1 Quisquiliibacterium sp.
TGCTGAACCTGCTCCGCACTGAGGCATCTGCACGCCCGACCATGCAGTGTCAGGTGCAGTCGCGCGGTGGCTTCGAGTTCCTCGAGCGCATCACCGGCTGCCGATAGGCTGGAACCACCGACCACCGGCCCGTGATTGGCCAGCAGCAGCGCATGATGCTGGCCCGCGTAGCGCCGGACTGCATCCGCCAGAGTCATGTCGCCGGGTGCGTGATAGGGCACCAGTGGCAGTGTGCCGATTCGCATCACGTAGTAGGCGGTCAGCGGCGGCAACACGTCGCTCTCGTTGACATCGTCAAGCACCGATACCGCGGTCGAGTAGGTGGAGTGCAGATGCACCACCGCCTTGCAGCGCGGGCGCTCCTCGTACATCGCGATGTGCAGGAAGCTTTCCTTGGTCGGCTTGTCGCCGGTCAGCAAGGCGCCTTGCGAGTCCAGGTGAGACAGTCGTGCCGGATCGAGCGTGCCCAGGCTGGAGCCGGTCGGTGTCATCAGGTAGCCGCCATCTGGCAGGCGCAGGCTGATGTTGCCGGTCGAGCCATGTGTGAGGCCGCGCGCATACATCGACTGACCCAGCGCGCAAATCTGCTCGCGCAGCGCCGCATGGGCAGTGCTCGACTTGCCTGGCGTGTTCATGCGGCGTCCAGCATCGCCAGTGCCTTCGCAAAGAAGTCGGTGGCGCCGAAGTTGCCGGACTTCAACGCCAGCGCGATGTCGGCGCCTGCGCCCTGACCCTCACCGGCGGCAAGCTCGCGTCGCGCGACCATCCACGGAACGCCCGGATCAATTTGCGGACCGACCCGCATGCTGCGCACGCCGAGCGCCTTGACCACTGCGCCGGAGGTTTCGCCGCCGGCACTGATCAGCTTGCGCACACCGTCGCGCACCAGGGCGCTGGCGATGCTGGCCAGCGCGTCTTCGATCAGCGCACCGGCCGCCTCGACCCCGAGTGCTTTTTGCACCGCCGCGACTTCCTCGGGCGTGCTGGTGGCGTAGATGAGTACCGGTTCGCGCGCGATGCGTTCGCGCGCCCAGACCAATGCCTGCTCGACGACCGGCTCGCCGCGATGCAGCGCAAACGGATCGATGCGCAGGGCCGGACGCGAGCGGCTCCACTCGCCCACCTGCGCATTGGTGGCCTTAGAGCAACTGCCCGAGATGATCAGGGCCGGACCGTCGATGCGCGGCAGTGCCGATGCATGGCCGGTGTCCTTGAGCAAACCCTGCTGCTGGAAGTTGGCCGGCAGTCCGATCGCGATGCCGGAGCCGCCCGTGACCAGCGGCATTTGTGCGCAGGCCGCGCCGATCGTGTGCAGGTCGGCATCCGACAAGGCATCGACGATCGCCATGCCAAAGCCCTCGGCACGCAGCGCGTCGAAGCGCGCACTCAGCGCCTTCGCGCCGGCAGTGACTGTGTCGCAGCGCGCAAGCCCCACCCGACGCGTGGTCTGGCTTTGCAGCACCCGCACAAGGTTCGCGTCGGTCATCGGCGTCAGCGGATGCTTTTCCATGCCAGACTCGTTGAGCAGAAGATCACCGACGAACAGGTAGCCGCGATAGACGCTTCTGGCGTTCTCCGGAAACGCCGGGCAGGCAATCGTGAAGTCGCAGCCCAGCTCGGTCATCAGCGCGTCGGCGACCGGGCCGATGTTGCCGCGTTCGGTCGAATCAAAGGTAGAGCAGTACTTGAAGAAGATCTGTTGCGCTCCAGCCGCGCGCAGCCAGCGGCAGGCGGCCAGCGATTCAGCGATGGCGTCGGCTGCTGGCGTGGTGCGCGATTTGAGCGACACCACTACCGCATCGGCATCGATGATCGTGCCTGGCGCCGGGATGCCGATCGTCTGCACGGTTCGCATGCCGCCGCGCACCAGCATGTTGGCCAGGTCGGTGGCGCCGGTGAAGTCGTCCGCAATGCAACCGAGCAGCATGTCAGTCTTCCTTGTTCGGCAGTTCAATGCCGGTCAGCTTCTGAAACATCTTGATCACCGCAGAATCATCCTCGCCGCCCAGGCCTGAGGCCGAGGTGGCCAGGTACATCTGATGTGCGGCCGAGGTGAGCGGCAACGGGAAGGTGAACTTGCGCGCCGAGTCGAGCACGATGCCCAGATCCTTGACGAAGATGTTCACGGCCGACAGCGGTTTGTAATCACCGGCAAGGATGTGCGGCACCCGGTTCTGGAACATCCAGGACGAGCCGGCGCTGTTCGAGATCACTTCGTACAGGGTTTCGGGATCGATTCCTGCACGGATGCCAAGCGCCATCGCTTCGGTGGCTGCCGCAATGTGCACGCCGGCCAGCAACTGATTGATCATCTTGACCTTCGAGCCCATGCCGGAGGTGTCGCCAAGCCGGTAAACCTTGACCGAGATCGCATCGAGCACGTCTTGCACGGCCGCGAAGGTCTCTGGCGCGCCAGAGGCCATGATCGTCATTTCGCCGCTGGCGGCGCGCGCTGCGCCGCCGGACACCGGGGCATCCAGATGCTGCAATCCGAGCGCGGCGAGTTTGCGTCCGAGTTCCTCGGCGTAGTGCGGCGGCACGGTGCTCGAGGCGATCACGACCGAACCGGGCTTCATCTGCTGCGCCGCGCCGTGCTCGCCGAACAGCACCGCATCGGTCTGCTCGGCGTTGACGACCAGCACAATCAGCGCATCCACCTGCGACGCCAGCGAGGCCGGATTCTGATGCGGATGTGCGCCGTCGGCGGCGATCGTTGCAAGTACCTCGGCACGCATGTCGCAGGCATGCACGACAAAGCCGGCACGCAGCAGCGAGCGGGCGACACCCAGGCCCATCGCGCCAAGGCCCACGATGCCGACGGATTTTGCGGTTGATCCGGTCATGTAATGGTCTTTCAGTTCGGTTGCAAAAATGTCTCAGGAGGCAATGTTAGTCCTGCGCAGCTTGTCGGCAAGCGTCCGGACACGCGTCCAGGCCAGGATCAACGCCTGCCGGTCACGCCGGCGCGCCGCGACATCAGGTCGGGCGGCAGCTTCAGGGCAAGCAGAAAACCCCCAAGCGCGACCGCGCCTGCGGTCAGGAACACCAGTTGAAATGCGTCGCGCAGAAGCGGCAAGGGCGCGTCGGTCAGCGCTTGCAACAGCGGCGCGCCGGCCGCCGTTCCACTGGGGGTTAACGAGCCCAGCTGCGAAAAGAGAATCGCGGTCAGCACTGCGATGCCTACCGCGCCGCCCAGGGTGCGAAAGACCGCGAAAGTGGCGGTCATCACACCGACCAGCCGGTGCGGCACGGTCATCTGCGCCGCCACCAAGACCGGCGGCATCGAAATTCCCATGCCCAGTCCCATCGCGATCAACAGGGTTGCGGTGCGCCATGGCGCCTCGGTGCCCAGCAGTGCCAGCGCGAAGCTGGTCAGCATCACGATCGCGTTTCCGGCCAGCACGCTTTCGCGGTAGCGACCGGTCAGGTACATCAGTCTGCCGCCGATGAACGCGCCGGCCGGGATGCTGAAGGTCAGGGGCAGCATCCGGATCGCGACCTCATCGGCACTGACCCGGCCGACGCTCTCGAAAGCCATCGGCAGAATCACGGTCGAGCCGATCATCACGAAAAAGGTCAGCGCTGGAATCGTGCAGCAAAGCAGCGAGAGTCGGTTCGCGAACAGATCGGCCGGAAACAGCGGATGGCTGGCGCGACGCTGCTGCCAGGCGAGCAGCCGGAACAGCGCAAAGGCGGTGGCGGCCAGCGCCAGCGGGGCGAGCGACAGCGGCGAGGATCCTTTGCCGACCAAGGTCAGCGCGATCATGATCGACGAGATCATGCCGGTCAGGATCAGGATCCCGAGATGGTCCATCCGGTGCGGCTTTGGCGTGAACTGCAGGTCGCGCATCGCCCAGCGCGCGACGAAGAAGGCCACCACCCCCAGCGGCAGATTCAGCCAGAAGATTGCGCGCCAGGACAGGTAGTGGGTCAGGTAGCCGCCCAGGATCGGACCGAACACCGCCGCCGTTGCGAAGGTGCCGGCCAGGTAGCCCTGGTATCGGCCGCGTGAGGGGCCAGGTGCGATGTCGGCGACCACCGCCTGCGACAGCGTCAGCAGCCCGCCGGAGCCCAGACCCTGGAGGATGCGTAGCGCGATCAGTTGCGGCATCGTCTGCGCCATCGCACACAGGACCGACGCGAGCACGTACAGCACCACGGCGGATAGCAGCAGCGTGCGTCGCCCGTAGGCATCCGACAGGCTGCCGTAGACCGGTGTGGAAACTGTCGATGCCACCAGATAGCCGGCCATCACCCACGGGGTCAGCGCAAAACCATCCAGCTCGCGCCCGATCGTCAGCAGCGCGACCGCCACGATGGTTTGGTCCATAGCAGCCAGAAAAACCGCGACCTGCATCCCGAGAACGATGCGCAGGACCTGGCGATGGGGAAGACCTGTCGGCGTGGCAGCGTCTGCCGCGCGTTGCGAGGAATCAGTCACGGGGTCGTCAGGGCTGCCGGTTCGAGGCAGCCCGGGGCAGGGCTAGTCGAGGGTTTTTTCGAGGCGATCGAGGGTTTCGTACGCGGGCAGCACGCTGGCCACGCTGGCGTTCGGCTCACGGCCTTCGCGAATCGCGGCGAAGAATTCTCGGTCTTGCAGTTCGATGCCGTTCATCGACACATCCACCTGCGACACGTCGATCTTGTTCTCCTTGCCGTCGACCAGATCGTCGTAGCGCGCGATGTAGGTGCCGTTGTCGCAGATGTAGCGAAAAAAAGTACCGAGCGGGCCGTCGTTATTGAACGACAGGGACAGCGTGCATAACGCGCCAGAGGGCGTTTTCATCTGCATCGACATATCCATCGCGATGTTCAGATCCGGATGGATCGGGCCTTGCATGGCATGCACCTTGGCGGCGGTCTCGCCGGTCTGGTACTGGAACAGGTCGACGGTGTGCGCCGCGTGATGCCACAGCAGATGGTCGGTCCAGCTGCGCGGCTGACCCAGTGCATTCATGTTGGTGCGCCGAAAGAAGAAGGTCTGCACATCCATCTGCTGGACCTTCAAATCGCCCGCGAGGATGCGCTTTCGGATCCACTGATGACTCGGATTGAAGCGGCGGGTATGGCCAGCCATCGCAACCAGGCCGGTTTCGCGCTGCGCGCGCACCAGCGCCTGCGCATCAGCAAGGCTGTCGGCCATCGGGATCTCGACCTGCACATGCTTGCCGGCACGCAGGCTGGCGATTGCCTGCGACGCATGCATCTGCGTTGGTGTGCAAAGGATCACGGCATCAATGTCAGGTCGTGCAAGGCTCTCGGTCAGGTCGGTGGTGACATGGCCGATCTTGAAGCGCTCGGCAACCTGCTGGGTCTTTTCCAAGACACGGCCGACCAGCGACACCACCTGCACGCCGTCGATTTTCTCGATGGCCTCCAGATGCTTGATGCCGAATGCGCCGGCACCGGCGAGGCAGACTCTCATGGGGGGACTCCTTGGCAGGTGCGCCGCTCAGCGCGGATTATCCAGAATCAGGTGACCGACCGCGGTGTTCGAGGCCGGCACATGGTAGAAGCGATGCAGAGCCTTTGCGTCGGGCGCAAGCGCGCCACGTGCGATCAGCCACATCACCAGTTCAATGCCTTCGGATCCGGCCTCCCGCACATAGTCAATGTGCGGAATTTTTGCGAGCGCGTCAGGGTCGCTGATCATCCTGTCCAGGAAGGCGTTGTCGAATTCCTGGTTGATCAGCCCGGCCCTTGGCCCCTGCAGCTGGTGGCTCATGCCGCCAGTGCCCCAGACCTGCACGTTCAGGTCTTCATCGAAGGATTCGATCGCGCGGCGCAATGCCCGCCCGAGCTGATAGCAGCGGTTGCCAGTGGGCGGCGGAAACTGCACAACGTTGACCGCGAACGGAATCACCTTGCAGGGCCAGGCCTGTGGCTGGCCGAACATCAGCGACATCGGCACGGTCAGGCCATGGTCGACATCCATCTTGTTGATGATGGTGAGATCAAACTCATCGAGGATCACCGACTGCGCGATATGCCAGGCGAGCTCGGGATGGCCGATCACCTCGGGCACCTTGCGCGGCCCCCAGCCCTCGTCGGCCGGTGAAAAGCGCTCCGCACAGCCGATCGCGAACGTGGGGATCATCTCCAGGCTGAACGCGGACGCATGATCGTTAAACACCAGCAGCACCACGTCGGGGCGGTTGTTCTCGATCCAGCGCCGGGAGAATTCGTAGCCGTTGAACACCGGTTGCCAGTACGGGTCGGCGGTCTTGCCCAGGTCCATCGCTGCGCCGATCGCCGGCACATGCGAAGTGAACACGCCCGAGGTGATGCGCGCCATGTCAGTTGCCCTTTGCGGATTTTGCGGCTGCCGCGCTGCCGACCGGTTGTTGCGCGGTCTCGCCGATGTAGCGGTTGCCGTTCGGCGAGCGACCGCCGGCAATCATCATCGCGCGATAGTCGGGCTGCGCCATGCCGGTCATTTTCGAGGCGGCCTGCTCAAAACTCTGGCCGTCGGTGGAAAAGATCTTGGCCAGGAAGTAGATGTTGCCGCCCAGCGAGATCATGCGATTGAAGTCGCGCGCCAGCACCGCAAGCTTTTGCTCTTCCGTCATCGGCCACTCGTCCAGGTAGGCGCGCTCGTCGGCCTTGAAGCGGGCGCGATTGTCGGCCTTCATCAAGGACATGCAAAACTGATTCAGCTCATAGCCCTTGCGCGACTGCTCTGCATCAAAGATGGTGGTGCCAGGAACGTCCTGGTAGGGTTTTTCAAGTGCCATGGTCAGCCTTTCACTTCTTCGGGCCAGTACAGCCGCATTGGATTGTCCACCAGCAGCTTGCGCTGCGCTTCAGCGCTAGGCGCGATGTGGGGAATGAAGTCCACCAGCAGGCCGTCATCGGGCATGTGGTCCTTCAGATTCGGATGGGGCCAGTCGGTGCCCCAGAGCACGCGA
>JALRBB010000560.1 GCA_023257915.1 Quisquiliibacterium sp.
AAATCGACCGGTGGGTCCTGGCCAACACCCTGAGCTGGATCGACGAACACCCGGAGCATCGCAGTCGCCTGACATTCGCGACCCTGAACCTGAGCGGAGCTTCGCTCAATGACGCCCGCTTTGTCGAAGACGCATTCGCAATGATCGCCGAGCATCCGCATGCGGTCCGAAAAGTCTGCTTTGAAATCACCGAAAGCGTCGCGTTGCACGATGTCGACTCTACGCAACGATTCGTCGAGCGGGTTCGCGCCTTCGGAAGCCAGGTTGCGCTGGATGACTTCGGCGCCGGATACACATCCTTCAATTACCTGAAGGAGATCCCGGCGAACTACATCAAGATCGACGGCAGCTTCGTCAAAGACATCAACCTGAATCCGGCCAACTATGCGATTACCCGCACGATTGTCGACCTGACCCATGAGCTTGGAATGCAAAGCATCGCAGAATGGGCCGAGACATCCGACACCGTCGCCTCGCTGCTCGAACTTGGCGTCGACTACGCGCAAGGTTTCGGGCTGGCCCGTCCGATGCCCAAAGAACTGGTCACTGGAGCCGTCTCCTGCGGCGCGCTATTGCGTGACCCGACGCTCGTGGCGATGCTAAGCAGCCCTCAATCGATTCCGGGCCTGACCGCCAAAACGAAAAGATCGGGCTGACCGAAGCGGCCCGAACGCGCGCCCTTCCTTTATCATCTGCAGGTCTTCTCAGGGGGTGTCGCCGACGCCCTCCTGCAGGTCGCGACTCGACAGGGTGCAAGGTCTACTGCATCGTGCCATCCGGGTCGATCGACGCACAGGAATGTGTTGCACGGCGACTTTGGCGACGATGCAACGCGGCAAAACAACTCGCGGGCCCGGTTGGCCCGCAATCAGGGGATGCAGGTGGGCGGGCAGAGCAAGCATGTAACGCGTATTCACGAGAGCTTCATGTACGAAGCCATGGCGCTGATCGGAGACGGCGTGCCGGCGGCCCGTGTCGAAGCGATTGCAATCGAAGCCGGGATGCTGCGAGGCCCGCTGGCAGCGCTGGATGAAGGCCCGCTGCAACATGCGGACCACGCACTGCACGAAGAGTTAGAAGCCCTTGAAAATGCGGCCCACGGGCACGACCACGGGCACGACCACGGGCACGACCACGGGCACGACCATGCGCACGACCACGGGCATGACCATGGGCACGACCATGGGCACGACCATGGGCACGACCATGGGCACGACCATGGGCACGACCATGGGCACGACCACGCGCACGACCACGCGCATGACCACGGGCATGACCATGGGCACAAGCACAAGGTTGAATCGCGCCGCTTCGCGCCGTCCGCGGTCTACGTGCTTGAAAAGATGTCGCATGGATTCAAGCGAACCGGTCGCGCATCCGGTGGCGGCTTTTATCACTATGAGGATGGAGAGCCGCCTGAACTGTGGTCGGGCCTGAAGATATTCGAGCGACGCACGCAGAAGGTGTCTGAGCAGGACGCACGCGATCGTCTGCTCTACGTGCAGGCACTCGAAGCGATGCGCTGCCTGCAGGAACACAACTCCATCGACGCCGATAGCTTGAACCGCGAGTCGATCAGTCAGGGAGATTTTCCGGCAAGCGCCGGCGGCGTCATCGGCTTCATCAGCCAAACGGGAGTCGCACGCTTCGTCGAGCGCAGCCGCGAGCTTGCCTCGCTGTACGGTGCCCGCTTCGAGCCCTGCGAGCTGCTGCTATCCCATGCGAAGCGCGGGTCGACACCATGAACCTCAGACCCGCCCTGTAAACAAGCTGGCGAGCGCGCCCCGCAGCACTGTCCGGGCCAAAGATCCAGCCCTTCATCAATCCTCAGCCCTGCTCACAAGCTTGCAAGGAAACCGAGATGCCCCGCACAGAAAAACAGCTTCATCCGTGGCGTGAGCCGGTCACCCCGCGCCCGGCGGCAACCATCCTTTTGCTGCGCGACGGCGAATCCGGCCTCGAAGTGCTGATGACCCGTCGCTCGGCCAGCGCCAGCTTCGCACCCGGTGCCTACGTGTTCCCAGGCGGTGCGCTCGACGCCGCCGATGGGTCCGAGCAGGCCAAGGCCCTGTCGAACGTCCGCCCCACTCAAGGCGACGAGCAGCGCGCGTTTTCGGTCGCCGCAATCCGCGAGGCATTCGAAGAACTCGGCATCCTGCTTGCCTGCCGGCCTGACGGCAGCACCGCATCGCAAGCCGACGTCGACTCCCTTGATCGCAGCCAGAGCGCCGACTTTCTCGCGCAACTGGAGCGTCATGGCTATCGGATGGCAGTCGATCAGGTCTACTGGCTGTGCCAATGGATCACGGACCGCGATCTTCCCAAGCGATTCGACGCACGCTTCTATGTCGCTCCGATGCCAGGCGGACAGCATCCAGTCGCCGACGAGGGAGAGCAGTTCGAACCAGTCTGGATCTCGCCCAAGCATGCGCTCGAGCGCCACGAGCGCGGCGACTTCTTCATGATCTTTCCTACGATCCGCACATTGCGCAGGCTCGCTGCATTTGCCGACGTCGAGGCGGTGCTGGCCGCCTGCGCATCCGACAAGCCCTTGTGGGTTTCTTCACCGCGTGGGGGGCAGGTGCGCGGCGACATCGAACGATTCTCCGAGCATGAGCCTGCCTATGGCGAGCTGGAACTGGTGGTGCCGGACGGACAGATCCTGCATGCGCTCGACTGGCGTCACGAGACCGTGGTGCCGTTGCTGCACAACGTCCACCGGCTGACCGCACCCAATCCGGGCTTCATGACGGGCCCCGGCACGAATACCTACATCATCGGCGAACCGGGCGCCTGGGCGGTCATCGACCCGGGCCCGGATGACGAACGGCATGTGGAGCGCATCGCGCAGTTCGTCGGCGACGGTCTGAAGTACATCCTTTGTACTCACGCCCACCCGGACCATGCGCCCGGGGCGGTGATCCTGAAGCGGCTCACTGGCGCACCGATCTTCGGCGCACCGTCGGGACCCAATTTCCGCAGCGAATGGAAATTTGTCCCAGACCGGACGCTGTCCGATGGCGACCGACTGATGCTTGGCGACACGACCTTGCGCGCGATCCATACGCCGGGTCATGCCTCGAACCACCTGTGCTTTTTGCTCGAAGAGGACGCCCTGCTGATCTCTGGCGACCACATCAACAACGGTTCGACCGTGGTCATCGACCCGCCGGACGGAAACATGGGCGACTATCTGCGTGCGCTGCACAGCTTGCTCGACGAAAAGATCGACTTCATCTTGCCTGCGCACGGCTTCGTGCTTGGGCCGGCCGATCAGGCCATCCGCCAGCTGATTGCCCATCGCCTGACCCGCGAAGCCAAGGTGCTGGGAGCTGTCCGACGCGCCGAAAGTGGCGACCTGGAAAAGCTGCTTCCGCTGGTTTACGACGACGTGCGCCCGGAGCTGCATCGCGTCGCGTCCCGATCCCTGCTCGCACACCTGCAAAAGCTGTGCGAGGATGGCCTGGTTCGCGAATCCGGGCAGCAATGGCAGGCGGTCTAGAACTGTCAATGCGGCTCGCGAGTCGCTTGGCTCATCCTGAACTGCGCCGCGCTGATTTAATCGACCCGTGGCACGAGGGCAACTGATGTATCGCAACGACGACTCCGCACTCGACATCCGCCAGCTCACCGCGTTTCGCCGTGACTTGCACATGCATCCCGAACTCAAGTTCGAGGAGAACCGTACCGCCGACCGGGTCGCCGCATTCCTGGCGGCGCTGGATATTCCGATGGTCCGCGGTTTGGGAATCACCGGCATCGTGGCGAGCATCCACGGCAAGGGGCGCAGCGCCGAGAACCCTGGCCCTGCGATCGGCATTCGTGCCGACATGGATGCCCTGCCGGTTTGCGAGGTCAATCAGTTTGAACACGCCAGCCGACACGAGGGACGCATGCATGCTTGTGGCCATGACGGCCACACGACGATGGTGCTCGGCGCCGCGGCATTGCTGGCAGCCAATCGCGACTTCGACGGCACGGTACACCTGCTCTTTCAGCCTGGCGAAGAAGGCGGTGGCGGTGCTCGCGAGATGATCAACGACGGGATGTTCAAGGACTTCCCCTGCCAGGCGGTGTTCGCACTGCATAACTGGCCCGCGCTGCCACAGGGTCAAATGGCGGTACGCGTCGGTCCGATCATGGGGGCGGCGATGCGGTTCGAAATCATCGTGCGCGGCCGAGGCGGCCATGCGGCGATGCCACACATCACGGTCGATCCGATCCCCGTCGCCTGCTCGATCGTTGGGCAATTGCAGACGCTGGTCTCGCGCGGCACCGATCCGCTGGACGCCGCGGTGCTGACAGTCGGCAAGATCGACTCAGGCACGGTCGAGAACATCATCCCGAACGAAGCCCGCATCTACGGAACATGCCGGGCGCTGACGGCTCAGACCGAGCAGTACCTGACCGAAGGGCTGCAGCGCATCTCGTCGCATATCGCCGAGGCCCACCTTGCCAGCGCCGAAGTGATCATCAAACCGGGATATCCGACCACCGACAATCATCGCGATGAGGCGCTGTTCATGGCCGAGGTGATGCGCGAGATGGCGGGCAACGAGCAGGTCTTCACGGATTTGCCGCCTTCGCTGACCGCCGAGGATTTCAGCTTCATGCTCAAGGAAGTCCCTGGAGCCTACGGCTGGATCGGCAACGGTCCGGACAACAAGCCCGGCGTCAGCCTGCACAACCCGGCTTACGATTTCAACGACGCCAATCTGTCGCTGGGCCCGCGCTTTTGGGATCGGCTCGCGCGTCGCTGGTTCGAAACGATGGCTCGACGCTGAACCCGGATCTGCAGCGCCCTGCCCGGCCCAGCATCGCGCCACCGCCGATGGGCTCCAGTCAGCCTTGACCCTTTAGCGCCAAAAACGCAAAACGGCCGGTTTCCCGGCCGTTTTGTTCATGGGAAGCAGCTTTCGCGCTCCCCACTTTGCTCCGAGCGGCCCGCTTACTGGGCTGCAGGAGCTTCCTGCCCGGCAACGGCATCGTCTGCCGCAGCCGCTTTCATCGACAGACGCAGACGGCCCTTATCGTCAGCCTCGATGGCCTTGACGCGAACGACCTGGCCTTCCTTCAGGTAATCGGACACCAGGTTGACGCGCTCGTTGGCGATCTGCGAGACATGCAGCAGACCGTCGCGCCCCGGCATCACCTGAACGATGGCACCGAAATCCAGGATCTTCAGCACAGTGCCTTCGTAGATCTTGCCGATCTCAACTTCAGCAGTCAGATCGGTGATCATCTGCTGAGCTTTCTTGGCCGCACCGGCATCCACGGCGGCGATCGTGATCGAACCGTCGTCCTGGATGTCGATCGTGGTTCCGGTCTGTTCGGTGATCTGGCGAATGGTGGCGCCGCCCTTGCCGATCACGTCACGGATGCGCTCCGGATTGATCTTCATGGTGTACATGCGC